>CAZCEL010000540.1:0-3232 GCA_964497175.1 uncultured Bifidobacteriaceae bacterium | reverse complement strand
CGGCCCGATCCGGGCGCTCTCGTCGGCCAGGTCCTGACCGCGCCGTTTCAGCTCGTGACCCTTCCCCTTCCCCAGAAGCTCGGATTCGTCGAGTTCAAGCGCATTGATCCCTGATGTCCGCGTGGGTTCCACGCGAATGTCCTGGCAGCCAGTCGGCAGGCGCGCTCACGCAAGATTTCGTATTGAATCCATACGCGATTTCGGCGAAATCTTGGCGGTGCACGGAGGCCGGGCCATCGAACCGTTTCCGTCAACCTCGCTTATCAGCCTCTTGGAGCGCAAGATGCGAACTTTGATGATGTGGCAATCCCAACGGCGGTTCACGCGCTCCTTGATGCGCGTCCTTGCACTGACGGGCCTTGTCGCTGCACCGCTCGTGCCGGGGCGAAGCGCAAGATGACGGATGACCAAGTCGAAGCCGTCGTGATCCGGACGCTGGAAACGAAACCGGCGGGCGCAAATCCAGGCCCTGGACCGCACCCAACCGGTGTTGCCCATGCAGCCGGGCCAAGTGGAGCGCCGCACGCACGATTACAAACGCCACGGCACCACGAGCCTGTTCGCGGCCTTGGACACGAAGACCAGCCAGGTCCTGACGCCGTTTCATCAGCGGTCGAAAGACCGCCGATGAGATCCTCGCGAGCATCGCTCGATTCGCTCAGCGGACGGCCGACGCGCACGCGGCGCAACATGTTTCAACCATCGTTACGGCACACTACCAATCTATAGTCGCTGCAGGGCGCCGTCCGGTTCATTGCAGAGAGCCTTCTCGGGCACTTTCTGGCCCGGCTGCGGCTGCCCTTCACACCGCGTCGTCTGGAGGACGCACAGGACGCGACCATCACCTGGATGGCAGGATGCGCAGCCGCTTGCGTCCACCAACCCGATAGGTTTCAAAGTCGTCGTGGTCGATCGTGAAGACCGTCGAGAGCACCTCGCGCTGCGCCAGGTGGACGAGCGTTGCGTCCGCGAAGTCCATCGGGCGGTCGTGGTACTTGCGCATGAGCGCCTCGATATCGGGCAAATCGCGATCGGAGATCGGGAGCACCGTGATTGCGCCCGAGCGGATGAAGGCCCACGTGAGATCCACGTCCTTGCGGTTATCACCTACGAGATGAAAGAGCTCGGCCAGCACGGCGCATGATGTCGAGAGTGGCAATCGTAGCTGCGCGAACGCATCACGACATCGTTCATGCCAGGGATCGCTGCTATCGAGAAGCGCCAGGACGGCGCCGGTATCGGCAAGCGCCCTAACGTGCACGGGTGTGCCGCCGCGTCAGTCGCGCTCTGACGAGTTCACGAACTCGCTCGCTGCGCCGCCCACCGCCGGCAAGGCACCCCAGAAAGCGTGCTGCCCGGGCGTGAAGACGGCGCTGGTGTGCGATCTCGGACTCGCTTCCGTCGTTCGTTGAACCGAGGTGATCGGCCACAACGTCGTCCAGCAGCCGAGCGACGCTGCGACGGGTGCTGCGCGCCGCCTCCTCGAGACTGGCCTTCGTCGCGGGAGAGACCCGCCACGTGTACACCTCACTCTTCCGGGCCATGCGTTACAGTGTAATGCAAGCGCGGGCGAGAGGCAACCGTGCCATCGAGGGCCTGAGGATTGGCGTAAATTGATATCGTCCGAACTCCCCAGGACGCCGTCGGACGCAGTGGCGGCGGCGACATTCCAGATTCTGAGCCAGCACTACGACCCTTGAACTGCTCCTTGGCTCCGGCTACCACCAGCCATTCGTACGAGGTACTTTGACAGGCAACCGTCGCCCCATGGAACTGGAACTCCGTTGGAATCACATCACGGTGCTGAGGTAGCTCGACGGTCTGCGGGCCGCGGCGTCGGAATCGACTAACCGGATCGGTCTTCGCACGCCTGACTCGCACGCTGCAATGCGCCGCTTCGTGCGGAAAGATTTCGGCGACGATCCCCGTCGAGCGAGCTCTCAGCACAGGCATCGCACACACTTGGGACCTCGCGCGCAGCGACCCTGGCGAGAACCTGCAATCGCTCAGGTTCTGGCGGACAGGCGCCTCACTTCGTCCGCCCACCCCTGGACCACAACGATCTGTTTGGACGTGACCCTGTCCTGGTCGTCGTCCCTGATCATCAGGAAGCGCCTGCCGTCGGCCGTCACGTCGTAATTGGATGACGTCGCTCCCGGAGGCCCGCACGAGGCGCTCATCCCGTGCGAATAGTGCGCACCCGCTTCCGGCGTCACGGCCGTGTAGGCGATGGCGTGGCCATCTGGAGACCAGGACTCCGCGCTTTGTGAGATCCCCTCGGCGGGCAGTTGGGCCGCTGGACGGCTCCTGTCCGCCGGCATCTCCCACAATTTGAAGCCAGCCATTGGCCCGGCGCGGTACACGAGCTGGGTGCCGTCTGGAGACCAAACTGGCCAGTGACTCACCCCATCGGTCGTCATTTTCGAGAGCACGCTGCGGGCGAAATCGTAGACATAGAAGTCGTGATTCGGACCCTCGATCTCGATGGCGAGCTGGTGGTCATCCGGCGAGATGCGCGGATGCAGGTACGATCGGGGCGGCAATCCAAGCGGTTCCGCGCTGCCGTTCCGGTCCACCCACACCAGAGTGCGCCCGCCTTTGTCAGCGCCGCCGGGCACATAGACGAGATCGCCGCTGGCTGAGATATCGAAGTTGGCCACGCCCGAATTCACACTCATCAGTACGCCTTCCAGGACGGTGACGGGCTGGCCTACGACTGCGAGCGCCTCTGGGTCACAACGAACCGCCAGCAAATTGCCGGCGCGCGCGTACACGATGTGGCCGGACGGCGAATACCGCGGGTGCGTGCCCCCTTCTATCAGGGTTTTTCGCTGGCCGGTCCTGGTATCGAGAACGGCGACGCGCGCGTCATCGAAAGTCTCGGCATCCGCCATCGCCACTGTGAACAAGACCGCTTGGCCTCCTGGGAGTGCGCAGGGAAACTTGTGTATTCGCTCGCCCTTGGCGAAATCGATCGTGGCGGCTTCCTGAGGCTGTCCGCCGGCGGCTGGGATCCGCATCAGACGGCCGGGACTCGCCGCAATGAAATAGACGGTGTCATCGTCCGCCCATGCTCCTCCGGCAAAGCCGTCGACGATGCATAACGTCACGGGCGCCCCACCGCTCAGCGCAGCTTTCCGCAGCTGGTTCCGTCCGCTAGACGCTGAACCAAATAACTGCCTATTCCGGCCATGATGAACGGCCATTCCGGGGATCGTGATCACCGATTCCG
>CAZCEL010000539.1:0-3239 GCA_964497175.1 uncultured Bifidobacteriaceae bacterium | reverse complement strand
CACGCGTAAGATCGTCGGCAGCGTCAGATGTGTATAAGAGACAGGCTGTGCACTGATCGTCTGCCAGCATCCGGGTTCTGGCCTGACCACGAGTTTCGGGGGCGGCGGACGACTACTGTGCCCTGTCGCGTCCGGCCTCCGGCACGTTGCCCTTCGGCTTGAAGCCCGTGAGCCTGGTCGGGCGGCCGAGTGTGAACCACAGCGTGCCTTCCTTGTCGCGGTCGAGCTTGGGTGTGTGCGCGGCGAACTGTGGAAACGGTACGTACGAGAAGCGGCCTGTCCGCGGATCGAATTTGACGAGGGAGTTGTACACGGCGTTCTCGATCCAGATGTTGTCCTCCGCATCCGGCCACAGGTCGTACGGGTTGCCCCACTTGAGGGGCAGGCTGTATTCGGTGACCCTCCCCGAGGTCGGGTCGATCATCGCGATCTTGTTGTCGAAGTACTCGCAGGCCCAGATGTTGCCCTTGGAGTCGACGGCCACTCGTCGCGCCGGGCCCGAGATTGCATATGACGTCCACCTGTCCGACGCGGGGTCGTAGCCCATCACCGCAGGGGTGTTGAGCGAGACCGCCCAGACCCGATCCTGCTTGTCGACGATGATCCCGTAGCCGCTGAAGTCCTTTCCGACCTCCCACTCTCTGACCTGCTGGGTCTTGGCGTCGTATCGGGCCACCCTTCCAGACGACGCAAAGTAGGTGTACCAGAGGTTACCCTTGGAATCGGGCCATACCGAATGGGGACCCGCGCCCTCGGTCGGTATCCGCGAGCGCTCGATACGTCCGGTCTTCGGATCCAGACGACTGACGTGATCGCCTCCGAGCTCGACGAACCAGACGAGCCCTTCGCGTTCGACGATGCCGTGCGGCGTCGTATTCACCCTGGCCGCGTTCGCAACCCAGTACTCCTTCGTGCGCGTGGCGAAGTTGAGATCCCGCGTGTCCACGCGGACAATCGAGTTCGACGAGTTGCCCGAGAACCACACGACCCCGGGGGTCGCGAGGCTCGCGAACGCCGAGTGCCCTCCGGGGGTCGGCTCGAGATTGTTGGCGAACTTGGGGCCGAGCGTGCGCGAGAGCTCGTATTCCACGTAAATGGCGCCGGCGAGCGCATCCTCGTCCCTCTGCACGGCGTCGATCCTCAGGTCGCGCGGCTTCGATGCGGGCCCGAAGTTGGCGGTCAGATAATCGATGATGGCTTCCTTCTGCTGCATCGGCACGCGGTTGTAAGTCACGATGGGCACGCCCGGCGCGAGGTTCGCCACGCGGCCGTCGGGCGCAAACATGCGGTTGACGACCCGTGTCCAGCCCGCCCGATTCAGCTTCCGGCCGTGCCAGCCTGAAATGCCGTGGCAGCCGAAGCATTCCTTCACGATCAGATCGCGGGTCGGACCCGGCGGGTAGAGAACGTCGAAATCGACGAGCTCGACCTGGCTCGGGTCGTGGTCCTCGGCCGTACGACCGTAGCTGGTCTGGGCGATCGAGCCCCGCGCGCCAGCTCCGGCGCCGGCAGCGGCCGCCCTGGCTGTGATCGCGATGTTCAGCGTCGTCGTCTGCCCCGCCTTCACGTCAACGGTTTCTGTTGGCGAGTCGAAGGCCTCTTCGAACACCTGGACCCGGTACGAACTTGGAGGGAGGTTGAAGAATTGGTACCGGCCCTTGTTGGTGAAGACGGTGTACGCAATCCTGTGAACCGTGTCCGAGGCCTTCACCCGGAGTCCACGTACCTCGCCGGGGTGGGTGGTGACCACACCCGCGAGCATTCCCGTGGCCGCCTGCCGCTGTGCCGAGGGCTGCGCCGCAGCGAGCCCGAGGGCCGCGGCGACGAGCGCGCCAATCGCCCCTGCCGCCAGGAGCTGCCGAGGTGTTTGCGTTGAAGAGGCGTGGACCATGTGCCCTCCGGCATCGGAATTCGCGAACCGGTGTCGCGCAGCGGTAAGAATACACCGATCGGTTGTGGAGCCGATCGGGTGAGTGGGCGCCCTGACGGCGACGGTATAATCGGCACGTGCCACTCTACGAATACCGGTGCCGCACCTGTCATCATGAATTCGAGCGCCTGGTGCGGGACTCGAGCGCCCAGTCATGTCCGGCGTGCCAGTCGCAGGATCTCGAGCGGCTGCTTTCCCTGTTCGGCGTCGATTCGGAGAGCACGCGCAAGGCGGCTCTCAAGGACGGCCGAAAGCACGCCGCGAAGGAGCAGCGAGACAAAGCGGTCGCCGAGCACGAAGCCGCCCATCACGCCCACGACCACTGAGCTATAATCTTCCCCCTCGCGGCCGGTGGTCACTGGCGGTTTGTGGACCGAGCGGGCCGCCGGGCCGACAGCGGCCTTGACAGCCACTGGATGGGACGGTATACCCTCGTGTCCGCCAACGCCAGCGCGGGACGCATGCCCGGCCAACTGCCGTCGTGATCGCCTCGGGCTGTCAGGCTGTTTCGTGGCGCGTGAACTTCGTGTCGCTTTGAGAAGAACTGCGTGTCGCTTTGAGAGGAGTGGTCAGATGAGAACCCCGTTCAGCAAGTCGATTACAGTGGTCCTGGCGGCCCTGACAGTGAGTGCGCTCGGCGCGGCCGCTATCTTTTTGATCACCGAGGAACCAGCTGCCGGACAGGCGCGCGCCGCCTACCGGGCGCCGCGGACGGCCGACGGCAAGCCCAACCTCAACGGTATCTGGCAGGCCCTCAACTCGGCGAACTGGGACATTCAGGATCATGCGGCGCGGCCGGGACCGGTCGTGGCGTTGGGTGCTCTCGGCGCCATCCCCGCCGGGCTGGGCGTCGTCGATGGCGGCGAGATCCCGTACAAGCCGGAGATGCTCCCGCGGAAGAAGGAGAACTTCGACAACTGGCTGCTCCGCGATCCAGCGGTGAAGTGCTACATGCCAGGCGTGCCGCGCGCGACCTACATGCCGTTTCCGTTCCAGATCGTCCAGACGCCCGACCACATCCTGATCGCGTACGAGTTCGCGAGCGCCAGCCGCACCATCTACATGAACAGCAAGGACGAGGCTCCGCTGGAAGCCTGGATGGGGTGGTCGCGCGGCCGCTGGGAGGGTGAAACCCTCGTCGTCGACGTGGACAGCTTCAACGACTCGACCTGGTTCGACAGTGCCGGCAACTTCCACAGCAACGAACTGAAGGTCACCGAGCGCTACACCGCGACGAGCCCCGATCACCTGCGGTACGAGGCAACGATCACGGACCCGGTCGTGTTCACGCGGCCGTGGAAGATCAGCA
>CAZCEL010000538.1:0-3243 GCA_964497175.1 uncultured Bifidobacteriaceae bacterium | reverse complement strand
CCCTCCGCTCGACCGCGCCCGGACATTCGCGCCCGCCTCGACCAGCAGCCGCGCGGCCGCCACGTTGTTCTCGGACGCCGCCCACATCAGAGCGGTCTGACGCCGCCATGATTCGACGGCATCCACCAGGGCGCCGTGCGCGAGAAGCACCTTCACGGCGCCCGGATGTCCCGTCCTCGCGGCGGTCATCAGCGCCGTTTCGCCGTCCGCCCCTGCAGCGTTCGGGTCCGCTCCCGCCTGCAGGAGACGTGCGACGACCGAATCGTTCCCGTTTTCACACGCGAGCGCGAGCGGCGTCGCGCCGTAGCGATTCGCGGCCGAGACCCGGGCGCCGCCCCGAATCAGCACCTCCGCCATCTCGACATCGTTCAGGTGCGCCGCCCAGTGCAGGGCGGTCGTCCCGTCGGCGTCGGCCAGGTTGACGTCGGCGGCCTGCGAGACGAGGCGCCGCACCGTTTCTCGGTCGCCGGCCTTCGCGGCCCCGACGATGGGCGAGTCAGCGGCAGCGGCTGCGATGCCCCCCGCCAGCAGGAACACGCCGCAAAGCACCGTCCTCATCGAGATGGCACTCACCTGCGAGTCGCTTCGCCGCGCTCTCGCTGCTTTGCGGGCGCCGTGCGCCTTGTGCGTTTCACGTCCCTGGCGTCCCTCGGTTCAGACGTCGGCCAGCGGCTCGATCCGCCCGGTGCTGTCGCCCAGGCGGTCCACCCGCACCCCCACTTTGTCGAGCAGCGTCACGAGAAGTGACGTCATCGGCGTATCGATCGGACACCGAACGTGACGGCCGCCCCTGAACTGGCCGGCTCCGCCTCCGACGACGGCAATCGGCAGGTCGATGTGCGAGTGCGTGTTCGGGTTGCTGAGCGCGGCGCCGAACAGCAGCACCGCATGGTCGAGCAGCGTTCCGTCGCCATCCGGCGTAGCCGCGAGCCGGGCCAGGAACGATGCAAACAGCTCGGTCTGATACGTGTTGATCTTCGAGAGCTTCTCGAGCTGCTTCGGGTCGTCCTGATGGTGAGAGATCCCGTGATGCGGCTCCGAGATGCCGATTTCAGGGAACGTGCGGGAGTTCACCTCGCGGCCCAGCATGAACGTGAAGACGCGGGTCATGTCGGCCTGATAGGCCAGCCACTGCAGGTCGAACATCAGCCTGACGTGCTCACCGAAGCTGCCGGGGATGCCCATCGGACGATCGACCGACGGCAGCGGCGATCGGGCGCTGTGCTCCTCGGTCTTCTGAATGCGTCGCTCCACCTCGCGGAGCGCGTCGAAATAATCGCTCACCTTCGTTCGATCGCCAGGCCCGAGTTTTCGCTGCAGATCGGCGGCCTCCTCGATGACCGAATCGAGAATGCTGCGCGTCCTGCGCATCTGCTGCAGCCGTTCGGCCACGGTACCGCCGTCGCCGAAGAGGCGCTCGAACACCACGCGCGGATTGTTCTCCATCGGCAGCGGCGTCGTCGGTGTGCGCCAGGCCAGCGTGTTCATGTACAGACAGCTGTAGCCGTTCTCGCAGCTACCGACAGTGAAGTTCGGATCGATGCCCAGCTCGAGCGACGGCAGAGGCGTGTCGCGTCCGATCTCGCGGGCGGCGATCTGATCGGCGGTGGTGCCCGCCCGGACGTCCGCCGCCTCCGTGTACACGGGATGCACACCGTTCAGCCACGTTGCCGTGCCGCGGGTGTGATCGCCATTGCCGTCGCCGAGCGGTTCGGCCTGGGAGTGCGACAAGCCGCTCACCACGAGCGTACGATCGCGGAAGGACGAGAGCGGCGTGAGGATAGGCGAGAGCTCGAGGGCCGATCCTTCGCTCTGGGGCTTCCAGAAGTTCACCGCCGAGTTCATCGCCACCCCATTGGCCATGTAGACGAAGCCCAGGCGGCGCAGCGGACGGGCCGGGGTCTGGGCGAGCGCCGACAGCGCCGGCACCATCGCGTCGAGCAGCGGCAGCCCCAGCGAGACGCCCATTCCGCGCAGGAACGTTCGTCGAGGCAGGGCCAGTCTGGTGATAACCATGATCGGTGTCCCTCGAGATCGAGCGATTATCCGATACGACCCGTCACGTCGGTTCTCCTCATCCTGAACGGCGTGCTCCTGACGATCCCCAGGACGATGGCCGAGAAGCGGTGATGGTCCGCTGCGGCCGTGCGCGTCACGTGTCGGACAGCCGGCATGTCGCTCGGTTCCAGCCCGCGGCCCAGCGCGTAGGTGAGCAGCTTCTCGGTGAACGTTCTCATCACGCGCTCGGGGTCGGCGAGCAGCGCCTGGCGCAGCCCGGCCGGACCGTCGAACCTGGTGCCGTCCGGCAGCGAACCGCCGGCATCGATCGCCTCGAAGCGCTCGTCGACCCTTCGCAGCCGCCCGACGGCGTCGAACGTCTCGAGCGAGAATCCGGGCGGATCCATCATCGAATGGCAGGTCGCGCACGTCGGGTTGGCGCGGTGCTGCGCCATGCGCTCGCGCATCGACAGCAGCTCGCCGGCCGCGTTCGTGTCCCTGAGATCGGGCACGTTGGGCGGCGGCGGTGGCGGCGGCGTGCCCAGGAGGTTCTCGAGCACCCATTTGCCGCGCAGCACCGGCGAGGTGCGGTGGGGATACGCCGTCACGGCCAGGATGCTCCCGTGGCCCAGCAGCCCCTGCCGCGCGGGATCGGTGACCGTCACGCGCCGGAAATGGCTGCCCCGCACGTTGGGGATGCCGTAGTGCCGGGCCAGCCGCTCGTTCACGAATGTGTAATCGGCTGTGAACAAGTCGAGGACACTTCGGTCCTCGCGCACGATGCTGCCGACGAACAACTCGGTTTCGGTCTTGAACGCCCGCCGGAGGCTGTCGTCGAAGTCCGGGAAGCGATCGAGGTCGGGCGACAGCGTGGGGAGGTTGCGCAGGTACAACCACTGGCCAGCAAAGTTCTCGACGAGAGAATTCGCGCGCCGATCGCCCAGCATCCGCCGTACCTGACGTTCGAGGACCGACCGGTCCTGGAGCCGGCCCGCCGCCGCCAGCCCAACCAGCTCATCGTCGGGAATGCTGCTCCACAGGAAGAACGAGAGCCGTGACGCCAGCTCGAGGTCCGCGACCGGGTAGACCTGGCCGGGCTCGGCGGTGGGCGGGTCGCGCTCGACGCGGAACAGAAAGTGAGGGCTCACCAGGAGACGCTCGAGGGCCAGCTCGATGCCCGCGTCGAACCCGCCTTCAGCCCGGCCCTCGGCGTAGAAGGCCAGAAGCGGCTTCAGATCGCCGTCT
>CAZCEL010000537.1:0-3250 GCA_964497175.1 uncultured Bifidobacteriaceae bacterium | reverse complement strand
AGCCCCAATTGAGCCACGAACTGGCCAGCGCGAAGAACGTCACCAGTGCGACCACACCGCGCGGCGCGGTCGCACTGGTGACGTTCTTCGCGCTGGCCAGTTCGTGGCTCAATTGGGGCTTCAGCCTGATCTTCAGCGCAGTGCTCGCGCGGGAAGTGGCCCGACGCGTCGATCGCGTGGACTACCGCGCGCTGGCGGCCGCCAGCTTTCTCGGCATCGGCAGCATCTGGGCCCAGGGCCTGAGCGGATCGGCGGCCCTGCAGATGGCGACGCCCGGCGCCCTGCAGCCGCAGATCCGTGACATCGTGGCCGCCGGAGGGGTCGTCCCCGGCGGCATCATCGCGTTCAGCGACACGATCTTTCTCTGGCAGAGCCTCGTGTCGGTGGTCGTGGAGCTGGTGGTCGTCACCGGCGTGATGTGGCTGGCCGCCCCGCCCCGCACGCGCAGCCGCACGGCGCGAGATCTGGGCATCGAGCTGGGCGAGCGCGAGTTCGAGCCTCCGCCGGTGCCCGCCACGATTGTTCCGGGCGCGCGGCTGGAACACTCGGCCCTGCTGATGTGGCTCATCGTGCTGCTCGGGTCCGTCTACCTGGTGCGCTATTTCATGCAGGCTGGCGAGCCGCTGAACGCGCTCAACATCAACGTCGTGAACCTGAGCTTCCTGCTCGTGGGGTTTCTCCTGCACCGCACCCCGGCGCGCCTCATGTACGCGGTGCAGGCGGCAACGCCGGCGGTCTGGGGGGTGCTGCTGCAGTTCCCGTTCTATGCCGGCATCGCCGGCATCATCACCGCCACGCGCCTCAACGATCAGTTGGCGGATCTGTTCGTGCGCGTGTCGAACGCGACGACGTTCCCGCCGCTTGTTGCGATCTACTCAGCGGTGCTGGGTGTGTTCGTGCCCTCGGGCGGATCCAAGTGGGTCATCGAGGCCCCCTACGTGATGGCTGCGGCGCACTCGCTGAAAGTGCATCTGGGTTGGGTGGTGGCCGCCTACGACCTCGGCGAGGCGCTGGCGAATCTGCTGCAGCCGTTCTGGATGCTGCCCATTCTGGGGATGTTTCAACTGCGCGCGCGCGATGTCATGGGCTACACGCTGGTGGTCTTTCTTGCGCTCACGCCGACCGTCATCCTGTTGGTGACGATCCTGGGACGGACGCTGTCGTATCCGCTCTGAGGGGGGCCGAAGGAGGCGCTGATGAGCACGGGCGATCGGCGCGCGTTTCTGAGACAGGCGGTGTCCACGATGGCGGCGTGGTGCGCCGGCGCCGGGCTCGCCCGCGTGGCTGTGGCGCAGCCGCAGCAACCGGGCGCGAGTGTGCGCCGCCGCGAAGTCGTGGTGGGCGGCCGGCGGGTCATGACCGTCGACGTCCATGCTCACTGCGCGATTCCCGAGGTTGCGGGGGTCGTGAAGAACACGCCGCTCTCCGCGACCGTGCAGGCCCAGCTCGAGGGTCCGCTGGTGGTGTCGCCCGACCGGCTGCGCGCGATGGACGCGCAGGGCATCGACGTCGAGGTGCTCAGCATCAATCCCTACTGGTACTCGGCCGATCGCGAGCTTGCTCGGCGTATCGTCGATGTGCAGAACGAGAGGCTCGCGGCCCTTTGCGCCGCCCGGCCTGACAGGTTCGTGCCGCTGGCGACGCTGGCATGGCAGCACCCGGACCTGGCCGCCGAGCAGCTGGAGTTCGCCGTCAGGAAACTGGGCATGCGCGGCGCCTCGGTCGGGGCCAGTGTGAACGGCGAGGAGCTGGCCGCCAGCAAGTTCGACCCCGTCTGGGCAACAGCCGAATCGCTCGGGGTGCTCGTGTTCATGCATCCCCAGGGCGTGCCGGAGCTGCGCGCGCGACTGGAGGGCAACGGTCTGCTGACCAACGTGATCGGTAATCCGCTCGACACGACAATCGCGCTGTCGCATCTGATCTTCGAGGGGACACTCGATCGCTTTCCCGGACTGCGGATCTGCGCGGCGCATGGCGGCGGGTATCTGGCGTCCTATGCGGATCGGTCCGACCACGGCTGCCTCACGTTCCCCGCCAGCTGCAAGGGCACGCTCAGGAAACGCCCCAGCGAATATTTCCGGCAGCAGCTGCTGGTGGATTCCCTGGTGTTCACCGGAGAGGCGCTGCGGCACTTGGTCGCCCAGTGCGGCGTGGGCCAGATCCTGATGGGCACCGACTATCCGTTTCCGTGGACGAGCACGGCCGTCGATCACGTGCTCAATGCGCCCGGGCTGAACGATGCGGATCGGCGCGCGATTCTCGGGGGCAATGCCGCCCGCCTGCTCGGCATCGCGCAGGCGTGACGGCCCGCGGGCACACCTCATGGCCCCGGTATAATGGGCGCGATCGGCACCTCACCAGCATTGGCGCCTGTCAAGATTGGGCGGGAGGGACTGCGATGACGAGGACTGGCACACGTCGACGGTCTGCGATCGCCGTCTGGATTGCCGGGGTCTGTGTCGGCGGGCCGCTCGCGCCGCGCGCCTCCGCGCAGATCAGCACCGCGCTGGTCGACGAGCAGCGTGCCGCCTTTCAGAAGCAGGCCACCGACGCCGACATGAAGCGCGAAGGCGGCACCCAGCCGCGCGATTGGAACTACGAGCTGCCCGAAGGTGTCACGACGCGTCAGGTGACCTTCTATGTCGACGGCGGCACCGCGCTCTACGGGAAGATGTTCTTCCCGAAGACCTTCACCGCGACCGGGCGCTGGCCCGCCGTGGTGGTGGGGCACGGCATCAATGCGCTGTCGATTGGCATCGAGAAGTACGCCGCGCGGTTTGCGGCCCGCGGTCTCGTGGCCATGGCGATCGACTACCAGAGCTACGGCTTCAGCAGCAGCGGCTCGGATGACATCCGGCTGCTGGAGCCAGACACGACCACCGACGCGAGCGCCCTGGTCGAAAAGCAGGCCCGCATCCTGCTGAAGCGCACCAACCTGAACAACGTCCACGAGGTGGCGGACTTCCGCGCGGCGATCTCGTTCCTGCAGGGCGAGCCGGGCATCGATCCGGACCGCATCGGCATCTGGGGCTCGAGCAACGGCGGCACCATCGTCCTTGCGGTCGCCGCCGCCGACGCGCGCGTCAAGGCCGTCGTGGCGCAGGTCACGGGGCCACGGCCGTCGGCGCGCCGGAGAGTGGCCCTCGCCCCCCAGAACGTCGAAGACGCGATCATGCGCGTGCGGACGGGCCAGGGCGCCGAGGTCGACGGCGGCTTCTCCTTCCGCAGCAAGGTCGACCAGTGGTACCTG
>CAZCEL010000536.1:0-3259 GCA_964497175.1 uncultured Bifidobacteriaceae bacterium | reverse complement strand
AAGTTGTTGATTCTAAACGGAGAGATGTCCGAGTGGTTGAAGGAGCACGCTTGGAGATTGATTCCGGCCGCGCGTGCTGACGCACACCGAACCGCACCAACACACTTCCCATCAACGACTTCCCTCAACAGCGGTGCGCATCGGAGTGTCCTCGTAAATCACGGTGTTTGACCGGAGTTTCCCGGGGCATGTGACACAGTTCTGACACAGAACTCGATCACTCTTAGCACCATACGACCCGATGTGCACTGGTACGCGTTGGGATGCGATGACTTGAGGTGTATAGCGGTCTGAACCGCTGCTTCTCGATCGGCAAGGATCAGCTGCGCCGAGGTGAGCCGCGTCTCGCCGTATCTGCCATTTCGCCGACAAAACTTCAACGAGTTAGCGGCGCAAGATGCGCAGCGGTGTGACTCCGTAAACGCCTGTATTTCTCGTCGATTGCGGACCCACCTTGCACAGTTCTTACACGGTTCTGAGCTTCACTCCTCTTGCTTGGAGTACGTCGACGTACTCTTCGGTACGTGTACTCGACGCTCGACGACGACGCGGCGCACGCAGCACCGACCCCTCTGCGAAGCGTTCAGAGCCTAATTCCTACCCTCAGCCCTCAGCTTGAGGCCTCTTTTTGGGCTTGTAAACGTGCGCGCTCTCACCGAAGAACACGTGCGCGGCTTCCATCACGGTTTCCGGCAGCGTCGGGTGTGGATGAATCGTCATCTTGAGGTCGGCGGCGACCGCACTCATTTCGACCGCCAACGTGCCCTCAGAGATCAGTTCACCAGCGCCCGAGCCCACAATCCCGACGCCGAGAATGCGCTCTGTTTCTGGATCGATGATCAGCTTCGTCAGGCCGTCTGGGCGATCGAGTGTTGTCGCGCGGCCCGATGCCGCCCAGGTAAATGTTGCGACTACAACCCGAATGTTCTGCTTCTTCGCCTCGGTCTCGGTGAGCCCCGTCCACGCGAGCTCCGGATCGGTAAAGACGACGGCTGGCGTGGCGCGTGGCTCGAACGCAGACGGGCGGCCGTGAATGACTTCGACCGCCACGCGTGCCTCGTGCGACGCCTTGTGCGCGAGCATCGGATCGCCGACGACATCGCCGATCGCAAAAATGGAGGGCTTGACTGTCCGCATTTGCCGGTCGACTTCGATGAAGCCGCGCTGATTCACCTTCACCTGTGTCTTGTCGAGGCCCGCAATTAACGAATTCGGCTTCCGGCCCACGGCAACGAGCACACGATCGAACCTCTGTGCGCCATCAGGCGCGTTCTTTCCCTCGAACGTGACGGTGAGGCCGTTCTGGCCTTCCTTGACGATCGTGACTTTCGTCTCGAGCAGAATGGCCTCGGCAGCGGTCTCCATCCGTTTCGCAACAATCGCCGCGAGATCAGGATCGGCGCCGGGCAGCAAACCGTCCGTCATTTCGACGATACTCACTCTGGATCCGAGCGCGGCGTACACGGTTCCGAGCTCGAGCCCGATATACCCTCCGCCGACGACGAGCAGGCGCTTCGGCACGTCCGGCAAATCGAGCGCCGTCGTCGAGTCGAGCACCTTGGCGCTGTCGATGGAAACGCCGGGCACAGCAGCCGGTCGCGATCCCGTCGCGATGATGATGTAATCGGTTTCGAACTTTTCGCTCACCGCCGGAGGTTTCCACCCTGAGCGTTGTCGCATCCACAATCGACGCGCGACCCTGAATGAACTCGACCTTACGCGACTTGGCGAGCAGACCAAGGCCGGCGGTCTGCTTTTTGACCACGGCGTCTTTCCAGCCGCGAAGCTTCGCGATATCAATTGATAGACTGCTGAACGACATGCCGAACACCTCGGCTTGCCTCGCCTCTTCGAGCACTTTTGCCGCGTGAAGGAGCGCCTCGGAAGGGATGCAGCCCCGGAACGTGCATACACCGCCCGGATTCGGATCGGCGTCGATGAGCGACCTTCATGCCCATGTCGGCCGCATGAAAAGTCGCCGCGTAACCTCCGGGGCCGGCCCCTATGACTGCCAAACGTGTACTCATAAGACTTAAGCTGAAATCCAAACCCAGACGTCATCCGCGGTCACGTTGAAACGGCGCCGAGCAGGATCTGCGCCACCTCGTCAGGACGCTCCAACGCCGAGAAGTGGCCGGTGCGCGACAGGGTGATCCGTTGAACATCCGCTAACGCGCTTGCCACCTGATCTCGCTCGGCGGGCCGGAACGGCACCGGCACTTCCGAATAACGGCGCCGCGCGCGGATGAATCCACCGAGGCTGCGGTAGATCGCTCGGGCCACCGTCGAATAGCCCTCGCGACGGCCGCTTCTCAACAGTTCGACCAAGAAGTCTTCCGGCAACTTGCTCTTATCGACGAAGCCACCGTGCAGGACCGCACGCATGATCGGCCGGGGCTCTTGGCTGGCTACCACCGGCCCTAACCCTGGCGTAAGTCCCATTCTGCCGGTCGATCATCACCC
The DNA here is from genome assembly GCA_964497175.1 of uncultured Bifidobacteriaceae bacterium. GTDB lineage: Bacteria > Acidobacteriota > Vicinamibacteria > Vicinamibacterales > CAVVIG01 > CAZCEL01. The sequence goes on along the minus strand of CAZCEL010000536.1, from coordinate 796 downwards.
TCGACACGCGGTTGCTGCCAAGATTAAACAGGTAGACGTTGTCGAGCGTTTGCTGTGTGGCCTCTAACGGGTACAGCCTAGTGAGGAACGTCTGGATCGCCTGCGAGTACTCCGGCGACCGCAGGCTGAACGGTAAGCCGCGCCCCGCCAGCATGAGCGCGCGCCAGAGCCCGTCGTCGATTCGAAGCCCAATTGGGCGCGGCGATTTCCCCTTGTAGCGTAGAAGGACGTGTTCTGGGCTGTAGTCGATCGCCTCCGTGAGCCACGGAGCGAGTTTCGGAAGTTGGAGCGCGAACGTGTCCTTCGAGATCAGATAGCAGGATGCCAACACGCGCGGTGTGTGGCCATCGTAGTGTTGGGCGCCCCACAGGCGAATGTGCATGCCGTCTTCGTGACGCTCGGGGCAGAAGAACGTGTTGAGCGCCTTCAACACCACCGGCAGGTTGCGCTCGATGCCGGCGGCGCCGGCGGCGATCACTCTCGACAAGGAGCCGCCGTCCTCGCTCCGGACCGCGAGGAGTTCTTCCCCATCCTCATGCTCGAAGTAGTACTGCCGTTTGATCGTCGTGAATTGATCCCAGGCGTCGACAGGTGGTCGGGTGTCAGCGGGGGTCGCCCGAATAGCCAGCCTTCCCGGATGCCGGTGTTTTCCCAGAGGTGCTCGTCGAGTTCGGGCACGGTCGCGCGCTCGGGTTCGAAGACATCGCGCACCGCGTCAAAGAGTTCACCAACGCCCAGGAAGCAGCGGTTGAAGTACCTGAACTCGCGATTCGACGGGTCTTTTACCACCTCGCGG
>CAZCEL010000535.1:0-3303 GCA_964497175.1 uncultured Bifidobacteriaceae bacterium | reverse complement strand
GTTTCCGTCGCCTTGATCATCACGAAGCGTCCGTCGGCGGCAACGCGCTGAATTTCGGTCCGCCGACGATGCTGTTCGACAGCCGGTATGTCCACAGCGGCCAGACCCCGACCTACGACGTTGCCGCCGACGGACGCTTCGTGATGATCAAGGCGACGGAAACTGCCGCTGCGCCGTTCAACATCCTGCTCAATTGGGCAATCGCGGCACCGGCCGGGGGACGCTAGAGTGAAGGGTCTTGCACATGGGCCATGATATGACCACAATATGGTCATGATTCAGGTCAACGTCTTCGAGATCAAGGCGCGGCTCTCCGAGTATCTGGACCGCGTCGCCCGTGGGGAACGGATTATCGTGTGCCGCCACAATCGGCCGGTGGCGGAGCTGCGGCCTCTCGGGGAGGTGCGCCGCCAGCCGCGGCCGATCGGGCCGCTCCCCGGCGAGGCCCCGTTCGAGGTACCGCCGTCCTTCTTCGAGCCGCTCCCGCCGGAGGAGCTCGACACCTGGGAAGGGGTCGGCGGAGCCGAGCCGAGCGCACCCCGTACCGCGAGATCTCGCAACAGCGCAGCCCGGGTCGCCCGACGTCACGTGCAGCCCGGCAGACGGCCACGTGGTGGCAGGCGCAAGTGAAGCTGCTCCTCGATACGTGCACGTTTCTCTGGCTGGCCGGCGGCGGCACGCTGTCGCCCCGTGCCGCCGCTGCCGTGCGCGACCAGGCGAACGACGTGTTTCTCAGCGCGGCGTCCGTGTGGGAGATCGTGGTGAAGCACCGCAGAGGCAGACTGCCGCTGCCGGAGGCGCCCGAGCAGTTCGTTCGATCGCGGCGGGAGGCCCGCGGGGTCGTGCCGCTGCCCTTCGACGAGGAGGCCGCGGTCCAAGGCGCGCGGCTCCCCGAACTCCATCGCGATCCGTTCGACCGGATGCTGATCGCTCAAGCCATCGCACTGGGTCTGGCCATCGTCACTCCGGACCCGCTGGTCATGCAGTACCCCATCCGCACGATCTGGTAGTCATCGATCGGCTCGCGCAGGGAGAGACGAACGCGGCGTGCAGGCGACCGACCAGGCGCTGATGGCGTGTACCGGTTCCATAATGGATCCACGAGCAGCCGCCCTGTCCAGCGCCTCGCCGCTCAGGCGGAGCGCGGCACGTCCCGCAGGTGATCGGCTTCCGCGAGTCGTGCCGCGAGATTTTCGGTGGTGAGAGGCACTGCGGTCATGATACTCCGGCCATCCAGGGCGAGTGGCGTGACCTCGTGAAGCCTCGTCATGTCATGACCGGGAAGCCGGTCGCAGGTCGTGGCCCGGCGGCGTTCTGCTCGTCTGTCGGGCGATCGAGTGTGTCGGTGAAGGTGTCTGCAGTCAGAACCGTCACGGCAGTAGTCCAGACCGAATCAGGGGATTGAAAGCCTTCGGCCCACAGAACGCACTCCCTTCTGGGCGAGGCTTCTTACTTGCGGGGATCCCTGTGTGAAGGCCGTCTCGCCACTCGAAACCCAGATGTACTGCGGATCGAACTCACGAAGACGACGCCCATCAGTCAGCAACCAGCCCTTCAGCCAGGCAAACTTCTGCGCCACGACATCAACTTCTCGGAGTGAGGCCGGGTGCACTTCGACCCAATAGATCATCTCCATTCGTCGGCTGAAGCAGATTCCATAGTCCCAGCGATGAGCATCTCGCTGGAACGGTTCGAGCGCATCATCGAGATTGACGCTGCCACGGAGTCGCCGAGTGTCTGTGCAGGTGATTCGTGCCCTGTCCCGGGGGTCGAGAGCCTGCAGGCCTCGATGAAACGCATCGGCTCCGAGGTTTGGAGTTTCAATAACAGCCTTCCTGAAAGTCATTTGCCGTTGGCCGAGGCTGCTTTCGCCACCTCGGTGTTGGCCCTCTCGCTGAAGTCGGACAACCCGCCCCAATTCGATTCAAAGGCCGACTGTGCCGAAGGATCCAGCTGTGAGATGTCATGGATCTCACCCGCATCGCGATCGAAGTAGTAAACGGAGATGTCCTTGGACAGCGCCCTTACGGCGACGTCTCGAAGTGTTCGATCAGCGTGAACACCGAACACGCGAAGCAGGGCATCAGGGGAAGCACTGGACTCCCTAAGGTTTCTCATGGCCCATGTCATTTCGAGAACCTGCGGCGAATGGCTAGACAGGCAGACGCGATAGCCGCGCCGAAGAAGCTCGAGCACCATCAACAGAACCGCACTGACTGCTCGCGGATGCAGACCCATTTCTGGCTCCTCGATCACCACCCAGCGAATGTCGGCGCGGCGGGAAACCTTTGTTGGCGGCATCAGCCAGTAGAACCCGAGGAGCAGCGGAATGAATTCTCGCTGGCCCGCAGACCACACCATCTGTGGCAGGACCTCTTGTCCCGTCGTCGGACCAAGAACGAGCCGTTTTTGGGACCTTGGCTTGTCGACTTTGAGTTCGAACTCGCCAAACACATCGTGTTTCAAAAGATTCCGGAACGCTTGTTTGAGGCGTTTCTGTTGAGGAAAAAGGTTGACCCTCGTGAATTCGGTTTCGAGCAGCCCTCGGAGTGTCTCGCTGAAATCGCGGACAGCAAAGGGATCGCCGGCAGCGTAGTCAGAGAATGGACGTGGCCAACCATCACGCAGAGCCAGCACTCGCTGGGCAGGGATGAAAAACAACGATTGCTTTTCAGTCTTTCGTTTTCGCTTGGCAATGGCTGTAAGGTCGACATCGTCGCCGTCCCAGTGGATCCTTGTCGCGGACATATCCCAAATGCTGTGCATGCCCTCGCCGAAATACACGTCGAAGAGCTGTTCGATGCTACCGGACCAGTCCAAACCGTATCGGCGCAGTTGAGCTTGAACGAATCCCGTGTCCACAAGAAGCTTCAGGAGTTGAAGCGTGATGCTCTTCCCGGTGGCTTGAGGCCCAACGAGAACGGTCAGGTCGCCGAACTCAATTGCAGCGCTCTTAACCGGCCCCAGATTTTGGATCTCCAGCTTCATGCCTACACGATTCAGTGTATCCGTGATGTCAACACATTGAGAAACGGCGGGCCAGTAGCGCGGGCGGCGTCCGCTCCAGTGGGTCGCCGAAGACGCCGACAGGCGCAGCGTGACGTGATCCTTGCGCAGCCACAGGTCTCACTGTGGCTTGGACAGCGATTTCAGGTACTCGACAATCTGCACGAGCTCCTCGTTGGTCAGCCGCTTCTCTGAAACAGGCGGCATCTGGCCGCGTCCGTCGCGGACGACGGCCTGCAGTTCCTCGAGGGACCGATCGAAGGGGACCAGTCGTGGTGCCGCATCCCCGCGTCCTTC
>CAZCEL010000534.1:0-3306 GCA_964497175.1 uncultured Bifidobacteriaceae bacterium | reverse complement strand
ATGACTCTGAGGTGTTCGGGACAGATCACGTCGGTGAACGGGACGTCTATCCCGCATCGTCGCAGCAGCCGCCGGCACCATCGCCTGATGACTTTCACGAACGACCCTGAAGCCAGTCCACCCTGTTGGATATATGCGCGTGGGGCCGCGCGAGCGACAGCGGGAGCATGACCAGAGCGAGCAAGTGCCATGCCCGGCGTCACGCTGATGCAGTTTTCGTTTTGTGTTTCAGAACGTGATGCGATTCACTTCCACGGGCGGCCAAACGTGCAATCAGGATGGCGCTTCTGTTCGTGCTGGCGGAGGCAGCGGGCCGGCGGCGCGACAAAATGTGTGGACAGAACGGGGCGCGACGGCCTATAAACGCAGCAGCATCGAAGACATCAGGCAAAGGGAGGATTGAAGATGAGACGTCGATTTGCCTCGATGATTGGCCTGGCAGCCGTGATCGCGATCGTGGCTCTTGCATCGGCCCCGGTCATGGGACAGGCCCCGGCACCCGCAGCGAAGACCGCAACACAGCTTCGGACGGCGTGGGGGCATCCGAACCTGCAGGGCGTGTGGGCGAGCAATTCCGCGACGCCCCTGGAGCGGCCGAAGATTCTGGCCGGCAAGCAGGTCCTGTCGGACGCGGAGCTGGCCGCGTTGAAGGAGGCGGCCGCCGAGCTGTTCGACGGCGACACCGACGCGGCGTTCGGCGACAGCGTGTTCGAAGCGGCGCTGAGCAAGGCGAAGACCTTCACCTCCCGCGACACCGGGACTGGCAACTACAACCACTTCTGGCTCGTCGAGCGGAACTTCGACAACCGGACCGCGCTCATCGTCGATCCGCCCGATGGCCGGCTGCCTCCGATGACGCCCGAAGGGCTGAAGCGGCAGACCGAGGCGGCTGATCGCCGCCGGTTCCATCCGGCCGACGGTCCCGAGGACAGGAACGCGGGCGAACGGTGTCTGGGCGGCGGCGTGCCGATGATCGGGCGCGGCTACAACAGCAACTACCAGATCCTCCAGACGCCCGACCACGTGGTGATTCACATGGAGATGATGCACGACACGCGCATCATCCCGCTCGACGGGCGCCCGCATCTCGGCAAGAGCGTCAGCGGGTCGCTTGGCGACTCGCGTGGCCGGTGGGAAGGCGACACGCTGGTTGTCGAGACCGTCAACCTCGGGCGCAGCCGTGGCGCCTCCGGTTCGAGCTCGAGCATGCGGCTGACCGAGCGCTTCAAGCGCGCGGGCGCCACCATGCTGGAGTACGAATACACCGTAAACGATCCGGCGACCTATACGAAGCCGTACACCGCGATGATCCGGATGACGCCGACGCCTGGCAGCGGACGAATCTACGAGTTCGCGTGCCACGAGGGGAACCACGGCCTGGTCGGCATTCTCTCCGGCCACCGCGCGCAGGAGCGCGCCGCAGAGGTGCGCACCAACAAGACCTCGAAGTAGATAGACCGCTGTCTCGATACTGAACAGCGCGGCCGGACGGACACGCACCGTCCGGCCGCATCGCTTCCTGCCTCAGGACACAAAGTCTTCCCGCTTGCGAACAGGCCGTAGATGCACGCGCCGTCGCGCTGAACGCATCTACCTCAGGTTGCCTACACCTTCACGGTCGTAGGCGCGGACTTTCCCAGGTCTTCATCCCGGCACCCCTGTTGCCTGACCGGCATAGCAACCGCTCCTGAAAGCCGAGGGTTCGACGACCTCTGGATACAGCTCCCGGTGGCCGCCGGAGGTCTGCCTCGAAGGTGAGCGGCGGGAAGGATTCGGACCGATGAAACGCCTGCTCGCTCTGCTCGTTTCGGGGACGGCCGTGTTCGGCGCGTATTCGCTGCTCCGCGCGTCCATTGCGTCCGTGCCGTCGAACACGTGGGCGGCGACCGGGGACATGAGCTCCGTTCGAGCTGGCGCCAGTGGCACGCTGATCGCCGACGGTCTCGTGCTGATCGCAGGCGGCATCGACGAGACGAGCGTAACCGCCTCGGTCGAGCGCTACAGCCCGAGCGGGGGCGTGTTCCTCGCTACGCCTCCCATGCAGACACCCCGAGCGAATCACACGGCGACACTCCTTTCCGATGGACGGGTGCTGGTCGCGGGTGGCGTGGGGACCGATGGCCGAGCCGCGTCAACGGCAGAGATCTACGATCCGGGCGCCAACGTGTGGCTGCCTGCGGGCTCGCTGAACCTGGCGCGGCGCGGACATACGGCAACCCTGCTCACGGACGGCCATGTGCTGGTCGCGGGCGGCGATGATGCCGGCGCGGCGACAGATACGCTCGAGCTGTTCGATCCGGAGACGCTGACGTTCGAGCCTGGCAGCAGCGTTCTCAGCGCGCCGCGAACACTTCACGCGGCCGCGCGGCTTGAGGACGGGCGCGTGCTGATCGCCGGTGGGTTCGATGGCGCTGCGCCGCTCGCGTCCACCAACCTCTACGATCCGGAGACCGGCGAGGTGTCGGCCGGACCGGATCTCTCCACGCCACGGTCCGGGCTGTCGGCGACGGTGCTCCTGACGGGGAAGGTGCTCGTCGCGGGCGGCGTCAACGCGACCGGCGAGCTTGCGTCGGCCGAAGTGTTCGATCCCGCCCTGAATGCGTTCACCCCCACCGACAACCCGCTGGGCAGTCCGCGGCAGACGCATCTGGCCCTCCTTCTTCCCCACAACAACCAGGTCCTCATCGTCGGCGGCACGGTCGGGGGGAGCCCCGTGCCGTCGGCGGAGCTGTTCACGCCCTGGGAGGGCGTGAACGGCACGTTCTGCGCGACGCCGGTCTGCGCGTCCGGATATGCCGGGCCCGCGGCACCGGCGATTGCGCGGGCGTGGGCGGCGGGCAGCGCGCTGAGCTTTGCAGCAAGCACGACGAACCGGTCGGGCCCCGCGGACGGACTGGCGCTGGTGGCTGGTGGGTCGGGCCTGCAGAGCGCCGAGCTGTACGGGTTTGCGACGATCAAGACCGACAAGGACGACTACGCACCGGGCGAGACGGTCACGATCTTCGGCAGCGGCTGGCAGCCATTCGAGTCCGTCGCGCTCGTGCTGAGGGAGTCACCGCTGCTCGACGAGCATCCGCTGCTCGACGTCACGGCGGATGAGAATGGCAACATTGTCAGCACGGAGTTCTCGCCCGACGAGCACGACATTGGGATTCTGTTCTATTTGACGGCGTACGGAACGGTCTCGCAGGCGCAGACGAAGTTTACGGATGCGAAAGGTACGAACACGGCGATTGCTTCCAGCCTGAATCCTTCCGTTGCCGGAGACAGCGTGACCTTCACGGCTACGGTCACGGAGAACGGGGC
>CAZCEL010000533.1:0-3307 GCA_964497175.1 uncultured Bifidobacteriaceae bacterium | reverse complement strand
CGCGGCCGCGCCGCGCCCGATGCGCGACCGGCGACAGCGGATCGAGACGCGGCGCGGCCGCGAGTGGTGGCGCTTGGCGACAGTCTGACGGCCGGACTGGGCTTGAGCCTGTCGGAGGCCTATCCGGCGCTGCTCCAGCACCGGATCGACCAGGAGGGCCGGGGGTACGAGATGGTCAACGCCGGCGTGTCGGGCGACACGTCAGCCGGCGCCTTGCGGCGGCTCGACTGGGTGCTCGAGGGCGATGTCAGGGTGCTGATTGTGGCGCTCGGGGGCAACGACGGGCTGCGGGCAGTACCCGTTGCCGAGCTCCGCCGGAATCTGTCGGCGATAATCGAACGCGCCAAGGCCAGAAAGATCGCGGTGATTCTGGCCGGTATGGAAGCGCCGCCAAACTTCGGACCCGCGTACACGGCGGCGTTTCGCGGCGTCTATCGGGACCTGGCCAGGGAGCACGACGTGTCCCTCGTGCCGTTTCTCCTGCAGGGCGTGGCCGGTGTCGCGTCGCTCAACCAGCGCGACGGCATACACCCCACCGCCGACGGTGCCAGGGTCGTGGCAGACAACGTGTGGGCCGTGCTCGGGCCGATGCTGACCCACCATGATTGAGCTTCGCGAGGTCTCCAAGACTGTCACCAGCGGCACGGAACCCCTGACCATCCTGCACCCCCTGACGACCACCATTCCCCGCGGCCAGTTCGTGGCGGTCGTGGGACCCTCGGGCAGCGGGAAGTCGACCCTGCTCGGGCTGATCGCCGGACTGGACGCTCCAAGCGGCGGGTCGGTCGTGATCGACGGCGTCGACATCACGCGGCTTGGCGAGGATGCGCTGGCCAAGCTGCGCGGCGAAAGGATCGGGTTCGTCTTTCAGTTCTTCCATTTGATCCCCTCGCTGACGGCTTACGAGAACGTCGCCGTGCCGCTGGAGATCCGCGGTGACCCGAACGCCGACGCGAAGGCGCGGGCGCTGCTCGAAGAAGTGGGCCTGACCGGCCGCGCGCACCATTACCCGTCGCAGCTCTCGGGCGGCGAGCAGCAGCGGGTTGCGCTCGCCCGTGCGCTGGCCAACGATCCGCCCATCGTGCTGGCGGACGAACCGACCGGGAATCTGGACTCGGCCAACGGGCGGCATATCATGGACCTGCTGCGAAGCGTCCACCGGTCGCGCGGCACGACGCTGGTGCTCGTCACGCACGACGCGGAGCTGGCGGCGCTGGCCGACGCGCGGATCGCGCTCAGAGACGGGCGGGTGGTATGAACTTCGTCGTGCGCATGGCCGCGCGCGAGACGCGCGCGTCGTGGCGGCGCCTGCTGTTCTTCTTCGTCTGCATCGCGGTCGGCGTGGCCGCCATCGTGGCCCTGCGGTCGGTGATTCAGAGCGTCCGCGCCGTGTTCGGGCAGGAAGCGCGGTCGCTCATCGCCGCCGATGTGCTGATCTCGACCAACCGGGAGTGGACCAGCGAGGCCCGCGCGCTCATCGACCGGCGCCTGCAGGAAGCTGGAGCGCTCGGCTGGACCGACACCATCGAGACGCCCACGATGGTGCGGCCCGTGACAGCGGCGCGGGCTGCCACGCGCATGGTGGAGCTGCGCGCGATCCAGGCCGGCTTTCCGCTCTACGGGTCGATCGGCCTGGACGGCGGAGCGGTCTACTCCCACGACGGGATCAAGGGCCGCGGCGCGCTCGTGCGGCCGGAACTGCTGACGGCACTGGACCTGCGGGTGGGCGACGGGATCGCCATCGGCCAGGCGACGTTCACCATCCGCGGTGTGATCACCAGCGAGCCGGGACGACGGGTCGGCGACTTCAGCCTCGGGCCTCGAGTGCTGATCGACTATGACGATCTGCCAGCGACCGGGCTGCTGCAGTTCGGCAGCCGGGCGCGACGCGTGTTGCTCGTGAAGGCTCCCGAGCACGCCATCAAGGATCTCGTGACCGCCCTTCGGAGCGACTTCAGGGACGAGTTCGTCAATGCGCGCTCGTATCGTGCGACCGACGACGAGATCGGGCGGGACTTCGATCGGGCGGAAAACTATCTGAGTCTGGTAGGCCTCATCATCGTCATCCTCGGCGGCATTGCGGTCTCGAGCGTCACGCGCGTGTTCGTCCTGCAGAAGATGCGAAGCATTGCGGTGCTCAAGTGCCTCGGCGCCACGAGCGGACGCATCATGGCCGTGTACATGCTCCAGGTGATCGCGCTCGGTGCGGCCGGGAGCCTGCTGGGCGTGGCCCTGGCCCGCGGGTCGGTTGCCGCCATCCCATATGTGCTCGATCAATCCACCTCGTCGCTGCTTTCAGGTGTGGACTACGGCGTCACGGCGAGCGCCGCGGCGCAGGGGATGGGCGTCGGGATCCTCGTGTCGGTGCTGTTCTCAGTCGTGCCGCTGCTGCAGGTCAGGCTGGTGCGGCCGTCGCTGCTGCTTCGCGACGAGTCGGCCGCGACGGGGCGCGACTGGACGCGGATCGGGGCGACCGTGCTCGTGTCCGCGGCGCTGGTGGCGCTGACCGCGTGGCAGGCCGCCTCGCTGCGAGTCGGGCTCATCGTCTGCGCCGGGTTCGCGGGCCTGGCCGTCGTGCTGATGCTCGCGGGCCGGCTGCTGATTCGCGCGCTGGACCCACTGTCGAAGGCCCGATCGTTTCCCCTGCGTCACGCCGTGCTGCATCTGTCACGACCCGGCAACCAGACGAGAGTGGTGCTGCTGGCCGTCGGCCTGGGCGCCTTCTTCATCGTCGGCGTCCGATCGCTGCAGGCGAGCCTGCTCGAGGAGTTTTCGCTCGAGCTGGCCCAGAGCGCTCCGGACATGTTCCTGATGGATATCCAGCGCGACCAGCAGGAGGGAGTCCGGGCCTTTCTGAGCGATCCCCGGAACGGGGCGGGACAGTTTCGGCTGATTCCCGTCCTGCGTGCCCGGGTGACGGGTGTCAGCGGTCGCGAGGTGGCCCTCGAAAGCTTCGAGGATGTGAGGGCCAGGGGATCGCTCGCCCGCGAGTACACGGTCACGTACCGGGATCGGCTCGAGCCCAACGAGCGGATCGTGGCCGGGGCCTTCTGGAGCGGGACGTCGAGTGAGCCCGAGGTCTCGGTCGAGGAGGGCATTCACGAACGGTTTCAGATTGGTGTGGGGGACACGGTCCGGTTCGACATATTGGGCCGCGTGGTCAACGCGCGCGTGAGCAGCATCCGCGAGGTCGACTGGAGAGACTCCCGCACTGGGGGCTTCATGTTCGTGTTCCGTCCGGGCGTCCTCGACCAGGCGCCGCAGATGTTCATCTCCCCGCTCAAAGGCCCGGACGGAACACGAACAT
>CAZCEL010000532.1:0-3326 GCA_964497175.1 uncultured Bifidobacteriaceae bacterium | reverse complement strand
CGACACCGAGGCTGCCTGCGCTGGCCGCGCTCAAGCGCGATCGAATCGCGCAGCGCCTCATCGGCACGTTCGGGTTTACACACGTCGGGCGGAGCTTCGACGGGGTCCAATGGACGCTGGCTCGAACCACGACGCACATTACCGCGTTTGCCGGCCGGCCCACGCGCGGCGTGTTCCAGGTCGATGGCTGGGGCGAGCTCGACGTCAACCTGGCGTACGGCGCGATCACCGCTCAGCAGACAGCCTCCGAGTTTCGAGTCTTCGCGGTCGGATACCAGGATCGGCGCCGTGGCGTGGCGAAAGCCGACAACCGGCCGAGCCCCGAGCGGTTGGCGGACAGGCAGTCGGTCACCGTCGCCACCTTTGGCGGCCATTACCTCCATTCGATCGCGACGCGCCGCGGCCCCGTCGATGCACTGGCGTGGGGCGCCTGGCAGACGGGGGCCTGGGGGCGGCTCGATCATCGGGCCCTGGCCGTCGCCGCTGAAGTCGGGTGGCAGCCGCCTCAACCGGCGCGATGGTCCCCGTGGCTGCGCGGGGGCTACAACTACGGATCGGGCGATGGCGACGCGAACGACGAGCGGCACGGAACGTTCTTTCAATTGCTGCCGACGCCGCGCTCGTTCGCCCGCTTTCCGTTCTTCAACATGATGAACACGGAGGACACCTTCGCGAGCCTGCTGCTGAGGCCGTCGCCCGCGCTCACGCTGAGGATCGATGTTCACCGCCTGCTGCTGGCCGACTCGCGCGATCTGTGGTACTCGGGCGGCGGGGCCTTTCAGCCGACCACGTTCGGGTTCTCCGGGCGACCGTCGAGCGGGCGATCGTCGCTGGCGACGCTATGGGACGTCAGCGCCGACTACGGACTTGGCCGGCACGTGGCGCTCAACGCGTACCTGGGCCTCGCCGCGGGCGGTCCCGCCATCGAGGCGCTGTACCCGGCCGGCAGTACGGGCCGCTTCGGCTACGGAGAGGTGCTCCTGCGCTTTTGACTGCCCTCGATCGGCAACTACAATCGTTCCATGACTGGCAACTTCGAAGACAATGTCAACCAGTACTTCGATCGCGCGGCGGCATTCAGCAGCCATCCCCACGGACTGCTGGACCAGATCCGTGCGTGCAACGGCGTCCACTCCTTCCAGTTCCCGGTCAGGCATGCCGATGGACGAATCGAGGTCGTCCGGGCGTGGCGCGCCGAGCACAGCCATCACAAGCTGCCGACCAAGGGCGGGATCCGCTACAGCCCTTCAGTGGACGAGTCGGAGGTGAAGGCCCTGGCCGCGCTCATGACTTACAAGTGCGCGGTCGTCGACGTGCCGTTTGGAGGCGCGAAAGGCGCGGTGCAGATTGACCCGCACCGCTGCGGCGCCGACGTGCTGGAGCGCGTCACGCGCCGGTACACCCACGAGCTGGTCAAGAGGAATCTGATCGGCCCGGGGCTGGACGTGCCCGCGCCGGACGCAGGTACCGGCGAGCGCGAAATGGCCTGGATCGTTGACACGTACACGGCGCTCAACCCCGGGCAGATCGACACGCTGGCGTCGGTCACCGGCAAGCCTGTGACCCAGGGCGGCATCCGCGGCCGCAAGGAGGCCACCGGCCGCGGCCTCGTCTACGCACTCAGAGAAGCCTGTGGGCAGGCGGACGACATGAAGGCGCTCGGCCTCTCGCCCGGGATCGAGGGCAAGCGCGTCGTCATTCAGGGGATCGGCAACGTCGGGTACTACACGGCCAAGTACTGCAGGGAGCACGGCGCGCGCGTGATTGCGGTGGCCGTTCCCGAGGGCGCAATCCTCGAGGCGCGGGGGCTGAACGAGGACGAGGTGGTCGCCCACCGGAAGCAGACCGGCTCGATCCTTGGGTTTCCCGGAGCGACGTCGATCACGACAAGCACCGACGTCCTCGAGATCGAGTGCGACGTCCTCGTTCCGGCAGCACTCGAGAACCAGTTGACCGCGCAGAATGCGTCCCGCGTCAAGGCCAGGATCATTCTGGAGGGTGCCAACGGTCCAACCACCGCGGAAGCCGATGAAATCTTCAGAGCCAAGGGCACGCTGGTTATCCCGGACCTCTACGCCAACGCCGGCGGCGTCACCGTCTCGTATTTCGAGTGGCTGAAGAACCTGTCGCACGTTCGGTTCGGCCGGCTCGAACGGCGCCTCCAGGCCGCGGCAGGACGGCGTCTACTCGACGCGATCGAGCGGGGCACGAACCGGAGTTTCAGCGATGCCGAACGTCTGGCTCTCGTTCAGCCGGCCGACGAGCTCAGCATCGTCAACTCGGGACTCGAAGACACCATGAGCCTCGCCTATCAACAGATTCGCGAAGCCCTGCGGCGTGAGCCGCGCCTGCGCGACCTTCGAACGGCGGCATTCTTCGTGGCCACCGACAAGATTGCGCGCGCGTATGTCGAGCTCGGCATCTTCCCCTAGTCACGGCAGGAAGCAGGCTGCCGGGAATCCGGCACCTGCGGCTGCGCTCGCCGTCGAAAATGTGGCACTTAAGAGTCGTTGCCGAACCGGGCATGTGTCGCGCCAGCGGCCGAGCTGGTCCACATGTTGCTTCGGCACACTGGCAGCCAGGAGGGAGTGCGATGTTTGACGAACTCATCCGTCGCTGGTGGATCGTCGCCGCTCGTGGCACCGTCGCGGTGATCTTTGGCGTGGCGGCGTTCGTTGCTCCTGAGAAGACGCTGGTACTGCTCGTCTCGCTCTTCGGGCTCTTTGCGCTCGCCGACGGCGTCTTCACCATGGGCGCCGGACTGTCGTTGAGCTGGCTGTCGCTCTTTCTCGAAGGCGTGATCGGTGGCGCCGTGGGCCTGCTGACGATCTTCTACCCGGCAGCCGCGCAGCTGTGGTTCGTGTACCTGATCGTCGCGTGGGCGTTCGTGACGGGCGCCCTCGAGATCCTGGGCGCGCTGCGGTTGCGCCACGTCGTGAACGGCCCGATGGTCAAGGGCGAATGGCTCCTCGGCGTCAGCGGCGTGCTGTCGCTCCTGTTCGGCGCGCTGGTCTCAGCTCGATCGGAGGCCGGTCCGGAAGCCCTCATCTGGATCATTGGCGCCTACGCGGTGGCGTCGGGCGGCCTGCTGCTGGCGCTCGGATTCAACATCCGAAGCTGGCGCCCCACGCTGCCGCCGGTGGCCGCTTAGCCGGCTGGCCGAGCGCGCGGTCGGGGCGACAACCCTGCTGCGGGCGCCGCACTCGCGACTGCTGGCTGCCCGTCGGCCTCACGCCGGCAGCGGCGGCATCGGAAGACTGGGGGTCCCGAACACGATCTCGGTGATGGCCTTGACGCTCCGGTTGCCGTAGCGGAACGGAATAATC
>CAZCEL010000531.1:0-3327 GCA_964497175.1 uncultured Bifidobacteriaceae bacterium | reverse complement strand
CGACAGGACGCTGGGGCAGGGGGCGGTGGGGGAACACGCGGTACGAACTCGAGCGCATCCCGCCGGCCGAGTATCTCCGCATGTCGTACTACGAGCGATGGCTCAGCATCCTCGTCAACCGGCTGCTCCGAAGCAACCTCATCACGCCCGCGGAGCTCGAGAGCGGCAGGGCGGACCCCAAGCTGCCCAGGCCCACGCTGCCGCCCGCGCCTCCGCGTGCGCCGGGACAGACCGGGCCGTCCGGCACTGCGCGCCTGGACGTGCGCGTGGATCCTCGCTTCACGATCGGTCAGCCGATTAGGGTCCGGGACATGCACCCCGAGGGCCACACACGGCTGCCGCGGTACCCGCGAGGGAAGCGGGGCACCGTCGTTCTGGACCATGGGGTGTTTGCCTTGCAGGACACGAACGCAGACGGCGGCCCGCTCGGCCCGAAGCCCCAACATGTGTATACCGTTCGATTCGCCGCTCGTGAGTTGTGGGGCGATCAGGCCAGCCCGCGGGATGCCGTCTACGTCGACATGTGGGAGGACTATCTTGAGCGACCCTGATCCGGCGCTCGACGCCGAACGCCTGGCCGCGCTGCCGCCGCTGCCGCGCGATGAGGGCGGGCCGGTCTTTGCCGAGCCCTGGCAGGCGCAGGCGTTCGCGCTCGCCGTCAAGTTGTCCGAGCAGGGACACTTCACCTGGAAGGAATGGGCAGCCGCACTGGCCGACGAGCTCAAGGCGGCCGCGAGCCGCGGTGAACCCGACGACGGCTCGCGGTACTATCATCACTGGCTGGCCGCGCTCGAGCGCCTCGTGACGGAGCGCGGTCTCACAGATCGGACGGCGCTCGTCGAACGCAAGGAAGCCTGGGTGGACGCCTACCTCCACACCCCTCACGGCAAGCCTGTTGAGCTTCGTCGCGGCTGACGCGATCTCGGCCGTTTCTTGATTTAGGGAGCGTTTGGTTTCCGCTACCGCGACGTGGCTCGCCGCCCACCCACGGGCACACGCTCTTGCAGCTCCGCGAACCAGTTGATCGTCGCCACGAACTGCGTGGCGCGCGACCGCTGCGACTCCTTGACGATGACGAACCGCGAGCCATCCGGCGTAATCTCGTAGTTGCGGTAGGCGCTGGGGGGCCTGTCCGAGTGGTCGAAGACCATCGCCGGTCTGCCGAACGAAAAACTCGCGCCTGCCTGGATCGGCACGCCCATGACCTGATTCTCGCCGTTGATATAGAAGAGCTCACGGCCGTTGGGCGCCCAGATCGGGAGCAGGCCGCCGTCGCTCGACACCTGCCACCGGCCCTGCTCCACGTTCGGAAACGGACGGACGTACACCTGAAACGCCCCGGACTCGTCCGAGTTGTAGGCGAGCCACCGCCCGTCGGGCGAGATCTGGCCGCCGCGTTCCGCGTACTGCGGATTCGCCAGCAACGGACGGGGCCGGCGATCGCCATCGAGCGGCAGCACGATGATGTCGGCGGGTGTGCCGATGCTGTAGATCAGGAACTTGCCATCGGGCGTCACGCCGTTGGCCACGAGCGCCGGGTTGCCGCCGGGCGGCTTGGCGAGCAGCGGCTCCTGTTGACCCGTTCCGTCGGCCGCCTTCCAGAGCAGATTCGGCTCGCCGTCGGCGATCCCGACATAGATCACCCGCTTGCCGTCGGTCGTCCACACGGGAAAACTATCCTGCGAGCGGCCGAACGTCAGCCGGGTCAGCGTCTCGGCCGCGATGTCCCAGATCCAGATGTCGTTGTCCTGGTCGCTCGAATGGATGGCGATGCGCCTGCCGTCGGGAGACACACGCGGCATGTCGTAGGCGTGCGCAGGAAGAGGGATTAGCGTTTCGACCGCCGATCGGCTGCGCCAGGCCACGGTCGTGACCTGCCCTTGCGCGGCCGGCAGATAGACGAGCGAGCCGGCGTCGGACACCGCGGCCTGCATAGCGCCGGTCGCGCCGACGGCCGCCATGGCCACAGCGTCGACGATCGGTGTCATCGCGCCCTTCAACTCCAGCCGGCCGACATCGAAGGCGCTCACGAAGATCGTTCCATCGCGACCGAACATCAGGTGTCCCGACGACAGGTACCGGCCATCGGTGCCGCCATGCACGAGCGTTTTCCGCTCGCCGGTCTCGAGCGACTGCGCGACGATCCGAGCGGTCGACCACCCGACGCCCTGTATCGACGGCCCGGTCCCGACGGTAAAGAGCAGCGTCGAGCCGTCCGGGAGCAGCTGCGGGCCGTGCAGGATTTCGCCGTCGGCGGCGTTGGCCTCGACGACCACTCGCGGCTCGCCCCCTTCCGAGGAGACCTCGATGATTCCGCGCTCGCCCGCCCCGAACAGAATCCGGCCATCAGTCGTCCACGACAGGCCAAACGGGGCAGATGCCTCGGCCAGCGTGACAGGTGATCCGCCGGAGATGGAAATCTTCTTGAGCCGGCCTGACGCGAAGTAGGCGAGCCACTGGCCGTCTGGCGAGAAGACCGGATCGAGCGGCGACTCGTTGGTGCCGCGGACCGGCGCGGTATCGAGCTGATCCATCGACCGCATGTACAGCTGCGTGTTCGCCGTGTACGCCAGGCGTTTCCCGTCCGGCGACAGCGCGACGACGTGTCGCCGGCGCAGGGGCTCGGTGACGACGTGATCGCTGCCCAGCGGGATCGTAAACCGCGTCGTCTGGAGCCGCGGAAATGGAGGCCGCCGGACCATCCACCCCGCCGCTCCTCCGAGCGCGACGAGCAGCAGGGCTGCCGCGCCAAGCCAGACGCGAGTCCGCGCTTTCGGACGGGCACTGGCCTCGGGCTTCTGCGGTGTCGTCATCTCTGCGGCGGAGAGCACGTAGGTCGCGACGGCAAGATCGCCCACGCGCTGCTGGCGATCCTTCGCGAGACATCGCTCGAGGAGCGCGCGCACCGCCGGAGGCAGGTTCGATGGCAGCCGGCTCCAGTCGGGCTCGGCGCGAAGGACCGCGGCCAAGGTGTCCGACACGTCCTGGCCCTCGAACGCGCGATGCGCTGTGAGCATTTCGTACAGCACACAGCCGAACCCCCAGACGTCGCTCCGCTTGTCGGCGGGCCGGCCTTTCGCCTGCTCCGGGCTCATGTACGCGGCGGTACCCAGAATGACGCCCGCCTGCGTGGCCGCGACCGTGAGGGTGGGGGAGTGTGAGAGGTCCTGGGAGTCGGCCGGATCCAGGTTCCTGGCCAGACCGAAATCGAGCACCTTCACCTGGTCGGCATCCGTGAGGGCGATGTTGGCCGGCTTCAAGTCGCGATGGATGATGCCCTTTTCGTGCGCGGCCTCGAGCGCGGAGACGATCTGCTTGGCGATGGCG
>CAZCEL010000530.1:0-3329 GCA_964497175.1 uncultured Bifidobacteriaceae bacterium | reverse complement strand
CACCAAGTACCTCAACGGACACAGCGACAGCGTCGGCGGCGCGGTCGTCGCGACGCGCGAGGACGACATCGAGTGGCTGCGCTTCGTGCAGAACGCCGCGGGCGCCATCCTTGGCCCCTTCGACGCCTGGCTCGTGCTGCGGGGCATCAAGACACTGCCGCTCCGCATGGTGCAGCACAGCATCAACGGCCAGGCGCTCGCCGAGTTCCTCGATGCTCACCCCAAGGTGCGGCGCGTGTATTATCCGGGGCTGCCCTCGCATCCGCAGCACGAGCTGGCGAGGCGCCAGATGCGCGCGTTCGGCGGCATGCTGGCATTCGAGATGGGGTCGCTCGACGCTGCGCGGCGGCTCCTCGATTCGGTGCGGCTCATGGCGCTGGCCGAGAGCCTGGGCGGCGTCGAGACGCTGATTTCGCACCCGGCGACCATGACCCATGCGGCCGTGCCCCCCTCGCGCCGCGCGGCGCTCGGGATTACCGACGGCCTGGTGCGAATCTCGGCCGGAATCGAGGACATCGAGGATCTCAAGGAGGATCTGGAACGAGGGCTCGAGGCGGTGTAACTCGGCGCAAAATGCACACTGACATCACATCCGCGGGAACGTCGCCCGGCAGCACGTTCGGTGATCGATCAGGGCGGCGGAGCGCGCTGAACTGGCTTGTCGGCCTCTGGGGCGGAGGAGTGCTGGCCTCCATTCTGTACCCCGTGATGCGGTTCCTCGTCCCGCCCGAGATTGCCGAATCTGCAGCCCTGACGGTCAGCGGCGGAAGCGCACGGTCGCTCGTCCCGAACTCGGGCCGCATCGTGCCGTTTGGGTCCGCACCGGCGATCGTCATCCGCACCGCGGACGGCGAACTGCGGGCGTTTGCGGCCACCTGCACGCACCTGGCCTGCACGGTGCAGCATCGGCCGGACCTCCAACACATCTGGTGCGCGTGCCACAACGGGCACTACGACCTCAACGGCCGCAATATCGAGGGCCCGCCACCCCGTCCGCTCGAGAGCTACGACGTCAACGTCAAGGACGATGAGATTGTGATCTCGAGGAGGACGGCGTGACCGCGCCGCTCCACTCCTGGGTGAGCGAGCGGCTGCCCGTCGCCGATCTCGTGAAGGCGCTTCAACACAAGACCGTTCCCCAGCATCGCTACTCCCTCTGGTACTACTTCGGCGGGATGACGCTGTTTCTTTTCGGAATTCAGGTGGGCACCGGCGCGCTTCTCCTGCTCTACTATCGGCCGAGCGCCGCGGAGGCGTACGAGAGCGTGCAGTTCATCATGACGCGCGTGCCCTTCGGATGGCTCGTGCGGTCCATCCACGCCTGGTCGGCGAACCTGATGGTCGCCAGCGCGTTCGCCCATCTGTTCTCCGTGCTGTTCCTGCACGCCTACCGGCGGCCTCGTGAAGTCACGTGGACGAGCGGCGTCCTGCTGCTCTTCCTGACACTGGGTTTCGGCTTCAGCGGCTATCTGCTTCCCTGGAACGAGCTCTCGTTCTTTGCCACGCGGGTTGGAACCGACATCGCGGCCGCGGTGCCCCTGGCCGGAGCATTCATCGTCCGGTTCCTGCGTGGCGGAACGGAGGTCACCGGCGCGACGCTGACCCGCTTCTTCGGGTTTCACGTCGCGATTCTCCCGGCCATCGCCACGCTGGTCATTGGCCTGCACGTCTGGCTGGTACAGCGCCACGGCATGAGCGTGCCGCCATCGGTGGAGCGACGGCTCGAGGACGGTCATCGCGCGGTTCGTGCCATTCCCTTCGTCCCGCACTTCGTGCTGCGCGACCTGTTTGCGTGGACGGTGGTGCTCGCGCTGCTGGCCGGCCTGTCGGCCTTCTATCCGTGGGAGCTGGGCCGGAAGGCCGATCTGTTTGCGCCCGCGCCCGCGGGCATCCGTCCCGAGTGGTACTTTCTGTGGGCCTTTCAAGTGCTGAAATACATGCCGGCCACGATCGCCGGCGTCAATGGCGAGCGGCTGGCGGTGTTCGTCATGGGCGCCGGGGCCATTGGCGTGCTGCTGCTGCCCCTTGTCGCCGGTCACACTCCGTCGTCCCGGCGCGCCGTCGTCTGGCTGGGGATTCTCGCCATGTCGTTCATGCTGCTGATGACCGCACTGGCCCTCACGGAAGCGCGGTCGTGACTCGCGCGGCGGCGCTCGGCGTCACGATCGGCGTTCTGCTGGTGGCGGCGACCGCTGACGCGCAACCCGCCGTGGAAGCCGCCCGCACGGCCTTTCAAGATGACGTGCACGCAGCGGAAGGGCTGACCTGCGAGTCCTGTCACACAGCGCGTGTGCGCCGGCCGGCACCCTACGAGGCGCCGCGCCGCACAGACATCGCGCCGTTGTGCGCCAGATGCCACAGCGACGCCGCCTACATGAGGCAGTTCAGCCGGCAAGTGCGCATTGATCAGTTCGCGCAGTACCTGACCAGCGTCCACGGCAGGAAGATGACGGCCGGGGAGACGCAAGTGGCGACCTGCAGCGACTGTCATTCCGCGCACGGTGTCCGCCGCGTCAGCGATGCGCGCTCACCCGTGGCGCCGCCCAATGCCGCCAGGACCTGCGCCCGGTGTCACGCCGACGCGGCACGAATGACGCCGTTTGGCCGCGACGCCGCGCCGTACGCCGACTGGTCCGCCAGCGTGCACGCGGCGGCTCTGCTCAAGCGCGGTGACGCATCCGCCCCGACCTGCAACACCTGCCACGGCAGCCACGGTGCCACCCCGCCCGGCGTCTCCGAGGTCGCCGGCGTTTGCGCGCAATGCCACGTGCGCGAAGCCGAGCTGTTCCGCCAGGGCCCGAAGAAGGCGATCTTCGAGGCTATCGGGCAGTCCGAGTGCCTCGCCTGTCATGGCAACCACCGGATCGAGTCGCCTTCCGACACCTGGGTCGGACTCAAGCCCGGCGCCGTCTGCGCGCAGTGCCACGACGAGACGACCGGTGGCGCCAGGACCATCCTCGATGTCAGAGACGGCCTCGATCATCTGGCAGCGGCCGTGTCGACGGCCGACGCGGTGCTGACACGCGCCGAGCACGCAGGCATGCTGGTTGACGGTGGCCGATCAGCACTGCGCGAGGCTCGCGAGCATCAGATCCATGCCCGCGTCCTTGTGCATGCGTTCGCCGCCGGGCCGTTTGCCGAGATGTCCGATCAGGGCCGAGCGGCCGCGCACCGGGCACAGGCGGAGGGTGACGACGCCATGAGCGAGCTCCAGTTCCGTCGCCGGGGCCTGGCAGTGGCAACGCTGGTGATCATCGGATTGCTAATCACCCTTGGGCTGAAGATCCGGCGTCTGCAGATCGCCGGGTTTTAGGTCGCCGAGATGGCGT
>CAZCEL010000529.1:0-3336 GCA_964497175.1 uncultured Bifidobacteriaceae bacterium | reverse complement strand
GTACGACGAACTGCGCGACCACTACCGGGCGTCTCTGCTCGGCAAGGTGGCACGGGTCGGTCTGGGCCGCGCGAAGCTGCAGATTCTCGAGGCGCTGCTGCGGCTCCGTCAAGCGGCCTGCCATCCGGCCCTGATCGATCCGGGGAGGGCGGCCGATCCGGCGGCCAAGCTCGACGTCCTTCTGCCACGGCTGCAGGAGCTGGTCGAAGACGGGCGGAAGGTGCTGGTCTTCTCCCAGTTCACGACATTGCTCGGCTTGCTGCGGAATCGGCTCGACGAAGCCAAGCTCGCCTACGAGTACCTGGACGGCAGGACGCGGGATCGGCGGGCTCGCGTCGATCGATTTCAGCACGACGGCTGCCCGCTGTTTCTCATCAGCCTGAAGGCCGGCGGGCTGGGCCTGAACCTCACGGCCGCCGAATATGTGTTCCTGCTGGACCCCTGGTGGAACCCGGCCGTCGAAGCTCAGGCCATTGACCGCGCCCATCGCATCGGGCAAACGCGGCCCGTCTTTGCCTTCCGCCTGATCGCACGCGACACGGTCGAGGAGAAGGTGCTGGAGCTGCAGGCATCGAAGCGGAAGCTCGCCGATGCCATCGTCCGCGCCGATGAAGGCCTGATTCGCGATCTGCGACGCGAGGACTTGGAACTGCTGCTGTCGTGATCCCGCGAGAAGGCTTCGGTCCGTCCGCCGCGAACGGGCGTGGCTCTCGGCGACACCACAGACGGCGGTCAACGCAAGGATCGTGGCGCTCGTCGTGCTCGATGAGGTGTCCGACAGAGCTATGCCGGGAGGATGAAAAAGCGCCGGCGGCGCCCTGGGCGATAGACCGAAAAGTGCTTCCGATCCAGGGTAAAGATTACGGTCAGCGTTTCGCGCTCGGCGACACGCACGAGCGCGGCATCGGCGAGGTCCATCGGCAGGTCGCGGTACTTCTCCATCAGCTCGCGCATGCGGGGCGCATCGATCTCGTCGAGGGGCGCCAGCGCGAGGCCGGCCGTCTCCAGTCGGCTCCAGAGTGCTTTCTGACCGGCCCACGATCGCCCCAGCAGATACATCGCTTCGGTGAACGCGGGCCAGACCGTGATCAACGGGTCGCGGAGCGTCTTCAGCGTAGCCACGCACGCCGCATGTGCCGGGTCGGCCCGGTCCAGGAGCGCTACGAGCGGGCCGGCATCAACGAGGACGCCGCGGGCGGGCATGCTGGCGCACGATCGCGGTGAACTGCTCCCCTGTTGTGCGCGCGGGGTCGCGCACGCCGAGGCTCACGACCCCGATGACGTCGAGCCATCTGTCATAAGGACCGCCACTGCCTTCGCGGATGGGCTCGTCGGCGCCATATCGGGCGACGGCCTCGCGCACGATATCGGAGCGCGTCATCTGCCGACGCTTCGCCAGCAGATTCAGCGCGCGTTCGGACCTGGGGCTCAGGCGGACTGTCAATGACACCGGCAGCCTCCTCGTAACACAACCAAGTATTACAGCCTCGGCGCCGACCGTCAACCCCGCAGCCGCATCAAATCGGGGGGCGGGCTCCGTCAGGCGCCGGCCGCGCGGATCGCCTCGAGGCCGTGGCCGCCCGGACTCGCCTCGCGGCGCCGCAGTGCCGCCGCGAACACGAAGCCGGCGATGCTGAGCGTCGTGAACATCCACAGCATCGGCAGATAGCCTTCCGCGTTGCCCGGCCCCGCGCCGGCTGCGTCGTTGAGGGCGCCCGCCGCAAGATTGGCCAGCATCATCCCGATGTTCTGCAGCATCGTCATCAGCCCGTACGCGGTCCCCAGCCGATCGGGCGCTACGAGGTACGGCACTGCCGGCCACAGCACTGCGGGCACCAGCGAGAACGCGATCCCGATGAGCACGGTCGAGATCCACAGGCTCGCGGTCGTGTAGGCGAGAAGGGGAAAGACCGAGACGAGCAGGAGCGAGCCCACGGCCATGAGCGCAGAGCGGCGGCCCATGCGGTCGGCCAGCAGCCCGAACGCCGGCGTCGCAAAAATGGCGGCGAAGAACACCCAGGCATTCATCGAGCCCGCGTCCTGGAGCGACAGCCCGTGCGCCTGCTGGAAGTACTTGATCGCGAAGGTGCTCCGAAACGGGAAGATCACCGAATAAAACGTCACGCACAATCCGACGATGTACCAGTAGGAGCGATCGAAGCGCCAGAGATCGGACCAGACGACGCGGTCGGATGGCTTGGGGCGCTGGAGATCGAACCGGTGCGCCGCACCGCGGTCGAGCAGGTAATAGACGCCGCAGCCGGCGATCATCAGCGATCCGAATCCGGCCGCGAGCCACAGCGGCGGCTGCCAGCCCATGTCGTACAGCGGCTTGAACCAGGTCGTGGACATGTCCGCGCTGTAGGACCCCGCCCTGGCAATCGCGAGATTGACGCCGAAGGCAAACCCCAGCTGGCGACCCAGGAACCACTGGCCGAGGATCACCGTGATCGCAACGATCATCGACTCGGCGCCCAGGCCGAAGACCAGACGCCCGAACGCCATCAAGGGAAACGCCGCTGAAGCCGCCGTAATCACCGTTCCGATGGTGCAGACGACGGCGAAGACGAGCGTGGACAGCCGGGCACCGAAGCGATCGACGATGATCCCGCCGAGGAGGACCATGATGATGTTCGGGAAGCTGTAGATGGCGTTCAGCGTGCCGATCTGCGTGTCGGTGAACCCGGCCGTCTTTTCCAGCGCGTCGGCAACCGGCGCGATCGAATCGAAGGCGTAGTAGTTGCCGAACATCGCCACGCTGATGGCGACCAGCACCGACCAGCGCCACATGGCGCCTGGCGGCGGCTTTCCTGTCCCGTGCATCCCGCCATTTTTCCCGATCGAGGGTCTCGCGCCAAGCGCCTTCCGACGGGCGCTGCCGCCCGGCGTTTTCGAGTAATCTTCATGGTCGGCCTGCGTATCCAGGCCGGTGACGCTGAGCGCACGGCGTCGCAGGAGACGGCTGAGGTTCGGCAGGTCGAGGTGAGCGGGAATGCTGGCGAGAACTCGCGGCTGGGTAGAGTCGTGGAACCGGGTGAAAGTGCTGCCCGAAAAGGAACTGAACGCGTACCTGATGGCCAAGTGCCGGAACGGCTTTCAGATGGCGAAGAAACCGTCGCGCTCCCAGAAGGACGCCTGGGTGACGCTGCTGGCCGAGCCGGGCAAGACCAGGAACGAGTTGAGCCCGCTGGCCATGCGGGTCATCGGATACGTGCAAGGAAAGCTCGAGGAAGAAGGGTACGACTTCGAGCTCAATCTCGATGAGACCGGCGGCGTGGCATACGCCGAAGTGCACTTCCGCTCGTTGACGAAAAAGGTCGCCGAGCGCCGCCGCCG
>CAZCEL010000528.1:0-3382 GCA_964497175.1 uncultured Bifidobacteriaceae bacterium | reverse complement strand
CGAAGAGCACGGGGAACATCTCGACGGGGAAGCCCATGGCCTGATAGATCAGGCCGGAATAGAAGTCGACGTTCGGGTAGAGTTTGCGGCTGATGAAATAATCGTCCTGCAGCGCGATGCGCTCGAGCTCGAGAGCAATCTCGAGCAGCGGGTTTCTGCCGGTCACCGCGAAGACCAGATCGGCAATCCGCTTGATGACCTTCGCCCGGGGGTCGTACGACTTGTAGACCCGGTGCCCGAAGCCCATGAGCCGGTTGTTGCCCTCGCCCGATTTCACCTTCTTGATGAAGTCGGGCACCCGGCTGACCGATCCAATCTCGTTCAGCATCCGGAGGACCGCCTCGTTCGCGCCGCCGTGCAGCGGGCCATAGAGCGCCGCGGCCGCGCCGGCCAGCGCCGAGTACGGATCTACGTGCGAGCTGCCGATGCTGCGCATGACGCTGGTGCTGCAGTTCTGCTCGTGGTCGGCGTGGAGGATGAACAGGACGTCGAGCGCGCGCGCCAGCACCGGATTCGGCTGGTATTTCACCTCGGTCATCCTGAACAGCATGTTCAGGAAGTTTCCGCTGAAGCTCAGGTCGTTGTCGGGGTACACATACGGGCGGCCGACGATGTGACGGTAGGCGTAGCTGGCGATACTCGGCACCTTGGCAATCAGCCGATGCGTCTGCCGCATGCGCGACTGGCGGCTGAAGATCTGCCGGGCATCGGGGTAGAACGTGGAGAGCGCGCCGACGGTGCTGAGGAAAATCCCCATCGGGTGCGCGTCGTAGCGGAACCCCTCCATGAACTTCTTGACGTTCTCGTGCAGCATCGTGTGTTGCGTGATCTGGTCGGTCCACGCCTTCATCTGGGTCGCCGTCGGCAGCTCGCCGAACAGAATCAGATAGGCGGTCTCCAGATAATCGCTGTGCTCTGCCAGTTGCTCGATGGGATAGCCCCGGTAGAGCAGGATGCCCTTGTCGCCGTCGATGTAGGTGATGGCGCTCCGGCAGTTGGCGGTGTTCATGAACGCGGGGTCGTACGTCATCAGCCCGAAGTCCTGCGGCCCGGTCTTGATCTGGCGGAGGTCCATCGCGCGAATCGTGCCGTCGTGAATCGGGAGCTCGTACTGCTTGCCCGTTCGGTTGTCGACGATGGTCAGCGTGTCGGTCATGGCGTGTCGGAGATGTCGGCTCCAGTGTCGGTTTCCGTGGTATCCGCAGGATTGGGTGGTTCGGCCGGTCGGCCGGGAACTCGGTACGCCCCGTCAATCCACTGCCGCAGGTCGAGCAACCGGCATCGCTCGCTGCAGAAGGGCCGCCAGCGCGACTCCACCCGACGACTGCGGCAGAAGACGCACAGCCCGGACGTCTCGGCCGACGGCATCCCGTTATTCTACCTGCGATTGGGGTCCATCGTCGGCGTGGTGCCGGACGTCTCGCGCCGACACGATGAAGATCACGTCCTCGGCGATGTTCGTGGCGTGGTCGCCGATCCGCTCCAGGTGGCGCGAGACCAGGATCAGGTTAAGGGCGGGTTCAATGGTCGCCGGATCCTGCAGCATGTGCGTGAGCAGCTCCCGGAATATCTGCGTCTTGAGCGTGTCGAGCTGGTCGTCCTGGTTCAGCACCTGCCGGGCCAGGTCTAGGTCGCGGCGGACGAATGCATCCAGCGCGTCCCGGAGCATCGTCTGGGCGATCGTCGCCATGCGCGGTATGTCGATGAGTCGCTTCACCGGCGGGTGGGTCATGTAGCGAACGGCGGCTTGCGCGATGTTGACCGCAAGATCGCCGACTCGCTCGAGGTCCGTGTTGATCTTCACGGCGGCGACGATGGTCCTGAGGTCGGCCGCCATCGGCTGGTGGAGGGCGAGCAGCGTGAAGCACCGGCTGTCAATCTCGATGTGCAGGCGGTTCAGCGGCTCATCGCCGTGCAGAACCCGGTCGATCACCTCTCGATCGCGCGCGACGAGGCCGTTGATCGCGAGGCGGACGTTCTCCTCGGCGAGTCCACCCATCTCGAGCAGGCGCGTGTTGAGCTGCTCGAGCTCCTCCTGAAAGTGGCGTACCCGGCGCTCGACCGGCTCCATCACCCGAACCTGCCCGTGAGGTAGTCCTCGGTCAGCTTCTCGGCCGGCGCCGTGAAGATACGGTCCGTCCGGTCGTACTCGACGAGCCGGCCGAGCCAGAAGAACGCGGTCGCATCCGACACGCGGGCCGCCTGCTGCATGTTGTGCGTCACGATGACGATTGTGTAGCGACTCTTGAGCTGGTAGATGAGCTCTTCGATCCGCTGCGTGGCGATCGGATCGAGGGCGGAGGCCGGTTCGTCCATGAGCAGGATGTCCGGCTCGACGGCAAGCGCGCGCGCGATGCACAGGCGCTGCTGCTGCCCCCCCGACAAGGCGAGCGCCGGCGTCTGGAGCCGATCGCGGACCTCCTCCCACAAGGCAGCCGCCTTGAGGCTGGCCTCCACCCGCCCGCGCAGCTCCTCTCGCGACCCGGTGAGGCCGTTGATGCGCAGGCCGTAGGCGACGTTGTCGAAGATCGTCTTGGGAAACGGATTCGACTTCTGGAAGACCATGCCGACACGCCGCCGGAGGTCCACGACGTCCACCCCCGCGCCGTAGATGTCGCGGCCGTCGATGCGGATGGATCCTTCCACCCGGGCACCTGGCACGATGTCGTTCATGCGGTTCAGCGAGCGCAGGAAGGTGGACTTGCCGCAGCCCGACGGCCCGATGAGCGCCGTCACACGGTTGGGCTTCACCGCGAGCGTGACTCCGTGCAGGACGCGGGAGGCACCGTAGAAGAAATTCATGTCGACGACGTCAATCTTGGCCGGGGCCTCTTCCGCAGAAACGGGGAGGCCGGCGGCCGCCGGGTGCGGCAACGCGAGACTCTTGGCCTCGAGCGGCATCTCTACAGCCTAGCCCACGGCCGCCTGACTGAGGTTTCGTCGGTGTTAAATCACGGGAGGTTCGCGCCTTTCACCGGAGCGTGCGGCGGCGCTCCACGGAGACGCGACCGCACGCCGAGGCGGGGCAGGCGTTGCGAGGTCCGCTCTCGGAAGGGTGCTAATGTGTGAGACTTGTCAGGATCAGGAGGCGTCATGCGAGCAGCCGTCATTCTTCTTGTTGCGGCTCTGGCGATCACCTCGGCCGTGGGACCCTCCGCGCAGGGCCCTCGAAACTGGGAGGTCACGTTCCGCGAGATGCCCGACGCCAAGAACATAGGCGACTACATGCGGCGGCTGAGCGCCCGCCCGCACCACGTGGGCTCCCCGTACGGCAGGGACAACGCCGAGTGGATGGCCGGCAAGCTCAGAGAGTGGGGCTGGGACGCGCGGATCGAATCCTACGACGTGCTCTTTCCGACGCCGAAGGAGCGTCTGGTCGAGA
>CAZCEL010000527.1:0-3407 GCA_964497175.1 uncultured Bifidobacteriaceae bacterium | reverse complement strand
CCCGACAACGCCGCATTGATCGTCGTCGGCGACGTGGCACCCGACACGGTGCTGAGCGCGCTCGAGTCGAGCTTCGGCACGTGGAAGGCACCGGGCGGCCCCGCGCCGCGGGCAGCCTTTCCACCGGTCCCGGCCCGCGCCCGGCGCGAGGTCTATCTCGTCGACAAACCGGGCGCGCCGCAGTCGCAGATCCGCATCGGGTCGGTGGGCGTCGCGCGATCGACGCCGGACTTCTTCCCGCTCCAGGTCGCCAACACCCTGCTTGGAGGATCCTTCAGCTCCCGCCTGAACATGAACCTGCGCGAGAAGCACGGCTACACCTACGGCGCCAGCTCATCGTTCGACATGAGGACCGAACCAGGGCCGTTCACGGCCGGGGCCGGAGTTCAGACGGACAAGACCTCCGAAGCGCTCAAGGAATTCTTCAGCGAGCTCGAGGGCATCCTCCGCACAGTTCCGGCCGACGAGCTGGCGCGGACGAAGAGCTATCTGTCCCTCCGCTTCCCCGGCGGATTCGAGACGACGGGCGATATCTCGCGCCGGCTGGAAGAAGTGATCGTCTACCGGCTGAGAGACGACTACCTGCCCGGCTACGTGCGGAACATCGACCGGATCACCTCGGCGGACGTCCAACAGGTCGCCGAGAAGTACATCCAGCCGGACAGGATGGCCGTTGTCGTGGTCGGCGACCGGAAGGTAATCGAGCCTGGAATCCGCACGCTGAACCTGGGGCCTCTCAACTTTCTGACACTGGACGAAGTGTTCGGCCGGCAAGACTGATCGCCATGCCGACGACGAACACGACGACCGCGCCAATCAGGTTGTGCCAGAGGAAGGCGATCGGCGTCGTGAAGGCGACGAGCAGCACGACGGCCATGCCAGCGATGAGTCCCCAGAAGGCGCCTGCCGGAGTGGCGCGGCGCGTGAGCACCGCGAGCATGAACACGCCGAGCAGCGATCCGTAGAAGAACGAGCCGTAGCGGTTGACGACCTCGATGAGCGATCCCTGGTTGGCCGCGTAGATCGCCACGACGCACGCGAAGAGCCCCCACCCGATCGTCGCGCCCTTCGACACCGCCAGGTAATGCGAGTCGGTTGCGCCCTTCACGAAATGGCGCCGGTAGAAGTCGATGATGGTCGCCGTGGCGAGCGCGTTCAGCTCGCCCGCGCTGGCCGACATGGCCGCTGCGAAGATCGCCGCGATCATCAGGCCCAGCAGCCCGATGGGCATTCGAGTCGTGATGAAGGTGGGAAAGACGTAGTTGACATCCGTGTACCGCTCGTCACCTGTCGTCTCGCGCACGATGGCGGCTGCCCGCGCCCGGATGTCGCGGACGCGCTCGTCGCTCTGCAGAAACGCGTCGCGGTCCCTGCGGATCGCGGCGTCGCGCCGCGCGACAATCTCGACGTCGAACTGCCGCTCGAGCGACGCGTACTGAGACGCCTGAGGTCCTGTCGCGACCCGCGCGTCGTGCGCACGGTTGAACAGCATCGGTGGGGTCTCGAACAGGTAGAACACGAAGACGAGCACACCCGTTCCCAGGACCAGGAGCTGCAGCGGGATCTTGACCCACGCGCTCATCAGGAGCGAGTGCCTGGCCTCATTAACGGACCTGGCCGTGAGGTACCGCTGCACCTGGCTCTGGTCGCACCCGAAATACGACAGCATGAGGAACAGGCCGCCCAGCATGCCCGACCAGAAGGTGTAGGTCTCGCGCAGGTCGAACCGGAAGTCGACGGCACTCAACCGGCCCGTGGCGCCGGCCAGACTCAGCGCCTCCGCCACCCCGACCTCGCGCGGAATGCCCAGAAGCAGCACGACGACGGCCGTCAGGAGGCCGGTGACGATCATGAACATCTGCTTGACGTCGGTCCAGGCGACCGCCTGCACGCCGCCGAAGCTCGTGTACAGGATCATCGGCACGCAGATAGCGAAGATGGTGACCGGAAGGCGCCATCCCAGGATGGCGGAAATCACCACCGCTGGCGCCGCCAGCGTCACCCCCAGCGAGAACGCGCGGCCCAGCAGAAAGAGAAAGCTGGCGAGCGAGCGCGTGCGCGCGTCGAACCGGCGCTCCAGGTATTCGTAGGCGGTGTAGACCTTGGCCCGGTGGAAGAACGGCACCACGGTCATCGACAGCAGGATCATCGCCAGCGGCAGGCCGAAGTAGAACTGCACGAATCGCAGGCCGGTGGCATAGGCCTGACCCGTCGTGCCGACCAGTGTCACCGCGCTGATCTGCGTCGCCATCACGGAGAGGCCGACGGCCCACCACGGCAGCGAGCGGTTGGCCAGGAAATAGCCGTCGACCTTGTCGGTGCCTTTGGAGCGACGGAGACCGTCGGTCACGACCCAGACGAGGTACGCAGCGACGACGAGCCAGTCGAGCGGGTGCATGGGTCAGAACAGGCGGCCGAGGAGCCAGAGCAGCGCGATGATCGCCGCTTCGAGAACGAGGACGAGGGCGTACGTGCCGGTCAGGCGGCTGTCGCCCGCCTGTGGATTGGTCTCGGTCGTCACGACTTCAGTGGAAGCGAGTATAGCGTGTCGGTCTCACCGTGGAATCAGCCACTCCCACGCGGGCACGACGTCGATCCCGGTTCCATCCCGGATGATTCGGTCGCGCTGATCCACTGTGACGATCATGGGGCGGCGGGGGCCGGGGAGCGCCGCCGCTTGCAGCGCCCCATGGATTTCCCGAGCGCGATTGTAGGGTGTGAGCTCGGCGCAGACCTGTATGGCATCCGACGGCGTCAGGAAATCACACTCCCAGGAGTGCCGTTCGCCAGCGTAGGTGATGGGCTGGCCGGACCTGCGCAGCGCCAGAAACACCGCGTTCTCGAGCCGGTGTCCCACATCGGGCGCGCTCTGTGGTGAGTTGACTCGACGGAGACCGTTGTCGATGGCGTAGTACTTGACGGGCGTGACGATTCGCTTCTTGAACGACGGGCTGAACCTCCGCACCGCGAACAGCAGGTACGCATCCTGGAGATATTCGAGGTAGCGCGCGGTTTGCGCCACCGAGGGAATGCCGAGTCCCTTGGCCAGTCCCTGCATCGAGAACGGCTTGCCGGTGTTCGCGAGCAGGAACAGCACCAGCGTCATGACGTGACGCGTCTCGCGCAGGCCGTGGCGGGCCGCGACGTCGCGCCGCACGACGTCCTGGAGCAGCTCTCGCAGGATCTGCGCATTGCGGTCCCTGAGGAACGAGGGGAAGCCGCCCTCGTCCAGGTACGCCGAGAGCGACCTGGCTGCGGCCCGGCGGCGGCCATAGGCGAGGTGTTCGCCGTAGCTGAACGGAAACACCTCGAATGACAGATGCCGGCCCGTCAGCTTCGACCCAAGCTCCTTCCCGAGGAGCGACGCATTCGACCCGGTGAAACAGAGGGGGCGGCCCTTGTCGAGG
>CAZCEL010000526.1:0-3413 GCA_964497175.1 uncultured Bifidobacteriaceae bacterium | reverse complement strand
TTCCCTGCCTGAAATTGCCTGTTTCACCCCAGTCCTCCTGCCGGAATCACGGAAAAGGCCGGCTTTTCTGCCATAATAAGAGCCCATTTTCGAGGAGGCTCCCGTGAAGCACATGGTTGGCGTCTCGGCGATCGGCGTGGCGGTGCTCCTTCCATCCCTGTCGATTGCCGCGGGACAAGCGGGCTCTGCGCCGGTCACCTACACCAAGGACGTCGCTCCTATTCTGTACAAGAACTGCGCCGAGTGCCATCGCCCGACGATGTTCGCGCCGATGTCGCTCATGACGTACGAGGAAACACGGCCCTGGGCCCGGGCCATCAAGCAGCGCGTCGTCAAGCGCGAGATGCCGCCGTTCTCGGCCGATGCTCCGCACGGAGTGTTCAAGAACGATCCGCGGCTCTCACAGAAAGACATCGACACGATCGTCGCCTGGGTCGATGGGGGCGCGCCCAAAGGCAGCGACCGCGACCTGCCTGCTGCGCCGTCATTCACCGACGGCTGGACGATCGGAAAGCCCGACGCCATCTTCACGATGACCGAGGATTTCCAGCTCCCGGCCGAGGGCACCATCCCGTATCAGTACATCCGCGTGCCGACCAATCTGACCGAGAACAAGTGGATCAAGTCGATTGAGTTCCGGCCGGGAAACCGCGCGGTCGTCCACCACATCATCGCAAGCGTTCAGCCCGCCGGGCTCGATCCCAATGACCAGCGGGCGCGAGGCCGCGTCGGCCTGGGGGGCATCACGCCGAACGCCCCGGGCGTCACCTTCGAGGAAGGCATCGCACGGCGCCTTCCGGCCAACTCCGACATCATCCTGCAGATGCACTACACAACCATCGGCCAGGCGACGAGCGACCGCACAAGCATCGGGGTCATCTACGCAAAGGAGCCGCCAAAGCGGATGCTCGATGGCGGGGCGGTCATGCAGGTCGCTTTCGCAATCCCGCCAGGGGCGGACAGCCACGAGGTGAAGGCGAGCCAGACGCTGACGAAGGACACGCTCCTGACCGCGATGATGCCGCACATGCACGCGCGCGGGAAGGACATGACGTACGTGGCGCGGTACCCGGACGGCCGCGTCGAGACGCTTCTGTCGGTCCCGAAGTATCTCTTCGACTGGCAGACCAACTATCAGCTGGCGGAACCGAAGCGCCTGCCAAAAGGGACGGTGATCGAGGTGATCGCGCACTTCGACAATTCGGCGAAGAACATCTACAACCCTGACCCGACAGAGACCGTCCGGTGGGGCGATCAGACGTGGGAAGAAATGATGATCGGCTTCTTCACGACGGTCGTCGATGCCAGTCAGGAGAATCGGACGACGGGCGGTCAGCAGCAGCAGTAGGCGAGGCGGATTCCGCGTTTCCGCGTCGAGGGAAAGGCACGGCGTGAAGCCCGTTCGCATTCGCTACTGCAAGGTTTGAAACTACTTTCCGCGGGCCGCCCGGGTGGCGGCCCTCATCAAGGACGCCCTCGGTGTCGACACCGAGCTGGTCGAAGGCGCGCGCGGTGAGTTCACGGTCTGGGTCGGCGACCAGCGCGTAGCACAGAAAGACGAGGGCGGCTTCCCGTCGGACGAGGACGCGGTGTCGGCCGTCAAGCGGGCCGCGGGCGGCGCGTGATGCCCTCAAGACTCGGCGCCCTGACAAACGCGTAATTGGTTTGGAGTGCCCTCGCGCCGTTGACCTCCGCGCGCGCGTCGGGCGTCGCGCGTGTCTGACTCGTGCAACAACAGCGGGAGGAACAGATGAACGACCCCAGGACTGCGGCCTTGACACGCCGCGATCTGCTGGCCGCGGCCGCAACAGCTGTCCTTGCCAGTCGATTTCCCGCAATCGCCCAGTCGCGTCCGCTCCGATTTGGCGCGCTCGTCTCCCGTGCCGACGCGCAAGGCCAGGACGAGATGATCCAGCCGTACGACCTGCAGATGACGCTCGGGCTCGAGCTGGCAGTTGCGGAGATCAATCGGTCCGGCGGCATTCTTGGCCGGCAGGTCGAGCTGCTCATCGAGGACGATGACGGGAGCCCGGCGCCGGGAACGGAGGCCGCGCTCAGGATGGTCAAAGGGCAAGGCGTCGAGGCACTCATCGGAGGCTTCGTCACGGCCACCCGCTCATACCTGGATCGCGCGCTGCAGCGCGAGCGGCTGAACATTCCGGTGATGCACGCCTGCCAGACCGAAGGGACGTACTGCGGGCGGGTTGCCCACACCGGATCCACCACCGCACAGGCGATCACGACGCTGCTCCAGCATGCTGGGGCGGAGAGTCGGCAGAGGACGTTTCACGTCTCCGACTGGACGCCTTCGCAGCGCACCGTGTCGCAGCAGCTCTACAACCTGGTGCAGGGGGCGGCCACTGGCGTCGCGTTGGTGACCACGCCGGTGACCGGCAACAGTCCGGGCGAGTTCGGCGGGATCGTGCGTTGGGCGCGCGATGTGAACGCAAAGAACCTGTGGATCTCCGTGCCGAGGCCGTACGCGGTCAATGTGGTCAGGCAGGCGTACGCGGCTGGGCTGGGACCGTCGTTCACCTATTACTTCCTGGATTTCAGCGAGTGGCAGGCCTCGCAGCTTCCCGATGGCGCGTCGGTCTGGGCCAGCGTGCCATTCGTAGCGAGCGACGCCACCCCCGCGGTGCAGGAATTCGTCGCCCGGGCGCGACAGCACGCCAGTGCTACTGGCGGAGACGACCTCGTGTCGCACGTCGCCTTTACACACTACAACGCCGTTCGAGCGCTCAAGCTCGGCATGGAGAGGGCCGGCTCCACGGCCGGCGACAAGGTGATGGCCGCGCTGGACGGCATGGCGCTGGGTACCGCCACGGGGCCCCTCACTTTCAGTCGCGGCTACGCGATCATGCCGATGTACGTCGCCCGCGCGACTCGCGGCAGATTCGAGGTGGTGCGGAAATACGAGGCCGTGTCCCCGGGAACCTCGTGTGGTTGATCTTCAGGTCGCGCTGCGGCGCCGGCCCCATGTCAGAATGACGGACATCATGAGACGCGTGGCCCTGTCGGAGTCGATATCTCTGGAAGAGGTACGGACGCTCGCGCAGGGCCGCTTCGGCGACATGATCAAGGGCGTCGTGGATCTTGGCCGTGGCGTCATGGTGGTGGACGCGGACCTTCACGCGGATCAGGAGGCGGCGCTTCTGGCGGAGGGAGCCAGGCAGGCCGACCTGTGGGGGATCAACCTGTACCCCGACGTGCCGGGCGACGACTGGCTGGAGTTCGACTCGATGATCAATCTCCGCCCCTCCTTCGGCAACCGATCGCGCGGCGTCGATGACGCCGCCACTCGCGCGGCGATCACGGCGCTGGTTGGCCGCCTGGTCCGGCGATGACCGAGTGGCAGCATCGCGACGCGGCGGCGCGGTGGCACGAGCTGACGCTCGCCGAGCAGCTCGGCC
>CAZCEL010000525.1:731-3419 GCA_964497175.1 uncultured Bifidobacteriaceae bacterium | reverse complement strand
GACGACGGGATAGCGCGCGCGCCAGGCGGCTCGTTGCCTGACAGGATCCCACGCGAGCAGTTCTCCACTCGGTGGCGGCAAGGATCGCAGCTTGGCTTGCATCGGCCCTTCATAAAACGCGTCGCCGCCTAGATTCGGGAGCTTGGGATTGTATTTCCACTTCGCGTCAGGCACATGGAGCGATTGCGTACCAACTTTCGCCGGCAGGTAGACGAATCGGGTGTTCGGGTTGAACGCCATCGGATTCCAGTTGTGTGCGCCCCCAGGATCAGGCGACACGATGATCGGATCGAGACCGGCGAAAGCCGTGGGCGTTTCAATCGGACGCCCCGTCTTCGGATTCAGACCGGACGCCCAGGTGATTCCGCTGACAAACGGCGCACCGGAAATGAATTCGCCCGTCTTGCGGTCGAGCACGTAGAAGAACCCGTTCTTCGACGCCTGCATGATTACTTTGCGCTGGCGGCCGGCGATGGTGAGGTCGGCCTGCATCAGCGGCTGTGTCGCGTCGAAGTCCCAGTTATCCCCTGGTGCCGTCTGGAAGTGCCAGGCGAGCTCACCCGTGCGCGCGTGCACGGCGAGTATCGATGCGGTATAGAGGTTGTCGCCTTCTCCGTTGCCGCGCAGGCTTCGGTACCACGCCGTTGCATTGCCCGTCCCGAAGTACAGAAGATCGAGCGCCGGGTCGTAGACGATGCCCTCCCACACCGTGCCGCCGCCGCCCGCCGTCCACCAGTCACCGTTCCAGGTTTTCGCTGCCCGCTCCATCGCCTTGGACTCGAACCCGCGCGATGGATCCCCGGGCACCGTGTAGCTGCGCCAGGCCATCTTTCCCGTCTCGGCGTCGTATGCGGAGATGTAGCCCCGCACTCCGTACTCGGCCCCGGCGTTACCGATGATCACCATGCCCTTCGCGATGCGCGGATACCCGGTGATTGCATACGGCTTCGATTCGTCGGCCGTCTGCACGCTCCACACCGGGGTCCCTGATGTCGCGTCGAGCGCAATCAGACGACCGTCGAGCGTTCCGACGTAGACCTTGCCTCGGTACAGAGCGACACCGCGATTGACCACGTCGCAGCACACGTAAAAAGCCACGCGGCCGCGGTTGACCATCGGGTCGTACGTCCAGCGAACGTCTCCGGTTTTGGCGTCGAGGGCGAACACTACGCTCCAGGATCCGGTCGTGTAGATCACACCGTCCTCGACCAGGGGTGTGGCTTCGAGTCCCCGAGTCGTGCCAAGCTCGCGACTCCACACCAGACCGAGCTTCCCGACCGACTGCTCGTTGATCCGGTTCAACGGACTGAATCGATGGTCGTCGTACGTTCGCCCATACATGACCCAATTTGCAGCGTCCCTGTCAGCGTTTCTTAAGCGCACATCGTCAACGACGTTCGGCTCTTTTCCGGCAGCAAGTCCCACCAGCGCGATCAGGACGGTCGAGGCGGCGGTGATGGCGAGGTATCGGCGCATGACGGCTGACCTCCGCTAACCGATCCATTGTTCGGACTCTATTGTTCGGACGACCTTGCGGGCGATTTGGCGAGCGCGGCATAAACCAGCTTCGCCGAATCGTTCCGGAAGTTGAGGCCGCCAGGCCTGTTGCCACCCATGTTCTGAATCATGCCGACAAACGCCAGGTCGTTGACCGGGTCGACCCAGAACCACGTGCCGGCTGCGCCGCCCCAGTAATACGTGCCCTGGCCGAACGGCAGGCCCGCGCGCTTGGGATCGACATGGATCGCGAAATCCAGACCGAAGCGCACTGCATCTGCGCCGCTCTGCGCCGTGGTCCCGTCGAGACCCACGCTGAGCCCACCGATATGGTTCTCCGTCATGAGCTTCACGGTCTGCGGCTTGAGGATCCGCTTGCCGCCAATCTCGCCGCGATTGAGCAGCATCTGACAGAACCTCGCGTAGTCGTGAGCGGTGCCGACGAGGCCACCACCACCTGATTCGAGCCTGGTCGGATCGTGGTAGTCGCCTCCGTCGGGACGTGCGGGATTCATCACCAGGGCATTCTTTTCCCGATCCCAGTGATACACCTCGGTGAAGCGAGCCTTGCGATCGGAGCTGACGTAGAACGCCGTGTCGACCATGCCGATCGGACCCGTGACATGCTCTTTCAGATAATCGCCAAACTTCCGCCCTGAGAGTTTCTGAACGAGATAGCCCTGGATATCGACGGCAACCGAGTAGAACCATTTCGCTCCAGGCTCGTACATCAGCGGAATCTCGCGGATCTTCCCCATCATCTCGTCGAGATCCTTCGCCCGCAGCACTCCCTTGTCCCGAAACGCTTTGTTCACGGGGTCGCGGTCCGAGAGGCCATACCCGAACCCTGCGGTGTGACTCATCAACTGCCGCATGGTTGGCGGCTTCTTGAGATCGGTCAGTGCAGGCTGGCCATCCGCGCCCATGACAACCTTTCCGTTTCCATCCCAGGTCAACGCCTTCAGTCCAGAAAATTCAGGCAGATACTTGGTGATGGGATCATCGAGCCGCCAGCGTCCCTGTTCGTACAGCTGCATCAGCGCCACGCCGGTAATCGGTTTCGACATCGAATAAATGCGGAATAGCGAGTCGAGTGCCATCGCCTTGTCGGGCGTGGCCTTCCCGAAGCTCTTGAAGTCGGCCACCTGCCCGTGGCGAAGCAGGACGTATGTCATTCCGGCGGTGTCGCCG
>CAZCEL010000525.1:0-721 GCA_964497175.1 uncultured Bifidobacteriaceae bacterium | reverse complement strand
GTGAGGCCGAGCGTGGCCGGATCGGCAACTGCCGCCTGAGGCCAGGCGGCGCTGGCGGCAGCGGCAACGCCGCCCGAGTTTGCAGAAGACCTTGTCGTCAGCCGTGATGGCGTCTGGGCGCCGGCAGAACCGGCAAGGACGAGTCCGACAGACGCGAGCCACAGGAGCCAGCCAGACTTCAGTGATGATTTCACAGCGCTCCTCCCACTGTCGTTGTTCTCGGGTTCAGGTGAACGGATTGATATTCTAACGCCGTCATCGACAACAGGCCTTCCCTAAAAACCGGGAACAAGGGACCGTTTATCGACGGGCTGTACCTTTCGTCCTGGTGCACTGCCGACAGTTCCTACATGGGGGAATTCCCGGTGCTCCGGAGAGTCGCGCGCGAGCCCGAGTGCGCGTGCAACAAGGTGCGCCCGGAAGCCGCACCGACACCATGATCGGCCGTTGACGAAATATCGGTTAACGTGTGACGATGTGACACGTGAAGGAGATCTCGATCCGTGAGCTGCACAGGCGTACCGGCGCCTGGGTGCGCGCGACGAGGAAGCACGGATCGATTCTCGTCCGTGATCGGCGCACGCCGGTCGCCACGCTGACGCCTGTCAGCGAAGAGCCTCCGGTCAACGTCTTCGCGCGATGGAAACCGCTGAAGCGATTCGTGAAGGCTCTCGACCGCCCCGTCGGCGGAACGCCCGTCGAGGCCATTATCAGCCTCGAC
>CAZCEL010000524.1:0-3428 GCA_964497175.1 uncultured Bifidobacteriaceae bacterium | reverse complement strand
CCGCGCAAGTGGGACTGGATCGTGACGGCGGACGCCGCGCGCTTCACGGCCTCCTACCAGGCCGCCGCCCGTGCGCTGCCCGACATGCTGCGGACCTGGGAGGTGCAGCCCGGCGAGCTGGTCGTGATCACGATAAGCGCTGAGACGACGCTGGATGCCCTCAGCGTGCGAGCCCTGGATCGCTCGATTCCAGCGTTCCGAGTCGCGCCGTCGGAGTGGCGTGCGCTCATCGGCCTCGACCTGGGCGTGCGCGAGGGCGAACACCGTGTGTTGGTCGAGGCACGGTCGGGTTCCCGGAAGCTTCACGCGGAAACGGTGCTTGGTGTCCGCCCGAAGGTGTTTCCCACGCGCAGGCTGCAGGTCGATGAGACGTTCGTAAACCCACCCTCTGAGGTCGGAGCCCGGATTGCTCGGGAAACGAGGCGGCTTCAACAGCTGTGGACCCGCTCGGCCTCGGACCGGCTGTGGGGCGCCGGCTTCGTGCCGCCCGTGCCCGATTCGGCGGCTAGCCGGTTCGGCGCCAGAAGCATCTTCAACGGTCAGCCGCGAAGTCCCCACAGCGGCGCCGATTTCTCCAGCGCCGAAGGGACCCGGGTTGCCGCACCGAGCGACGGCCACGTCGTCCTTGCCGAGGACCTGTACTTCACCGGAAGGACCGTGGTGATCGATCACGGGCTTGGCGTGTTTTCGCTGCTTGCCCACCTGTCGGCGCTCGACGTCGCAGAAGGCCAGCGCATCAGTGCCGGCTCGCAAGTCGGCCTCGTCGGCGCGACCGGCCGGGTCACCGGCCCGCACCTTCACTGGGCCGTGCGCGTGGGTGGGGCGCGCGTCGATCCGCTGTCGGTGCTGGCCGTGCTTGGCAGCGGCCCGCTTGCGATCGCAACGCCCGCGCGCTAGAGAGTCCTCTAGAACGCGTCGGGGTGCAGCGCCCGCGCGAAGCGCTCGGCGGCCAGCACGACGCGCGGGCCTGGAACGACGAACTCGTCGCCGACGAGCAGGTAGACGCGGCTGCTCCTGACGGCGGGCACTGAGGGCAGCGCGTTCCAGGCGCGCCGCTCGAAGTCGAGCGACGCCGGCTCGAGCGCACGGCCGTAACGCACCTCGAGTATCACCTCCGGCCCGCGCGCCAGCAGCGCTTCGGTGGTCACCTGCACCGACTGCTGCTTCACGTCCCCGAGCACATCGTCGCCACCCGCAATGAGCAAGAGGTCGTGCAGGAAGCCGTAGCCGCCGCTGGCTTCGATGCGCCGGAGCGCGCCAGGTTCGCGTCCGAACACCAGCAGGGTCTTCGGCTTGCGCCGGCCCGCCACCCGGGCGGCGATCGCAGCCAGCTGCTGCTCGATGCGTCTGGCCCTCGCCTCGGGGTCTCTGGCGCCCACACGCGCGCCAAGCGCCCGCATCGTAGCGGTGACGTCGTCGAGGCCCCGATGCGTATACAGAAATGTCGCGATGCCGGCGCGGTCGAGCTGACGTCTCAGCTCAACCTGCGTATCGTAGACGACGACGAGGTCCGGCTTGAGCGAGAGAATGCGCTCGACGTTCGGGTCGAGGAGTCCGCCGACCCTGGGCAGGCGCGCGACCTCCGGTGGGAACCGGTCGAAGCTGCCTGCGGCCACGAGCCGATCGGCCGCCCCCATGTCGAACAGCATCTCGGTGGCTGCGGGGATCATCGAGACGATGCGCTGGGGCGGACCGACTGCCTGCGCAGCGGACACGACGCCAGTCCCCCGGTGGTGGCCGGGCGCGATCCATGGCCACGTCGCCGCCACGATCAGCGCAAGAAGCAGCGTGCTTGTCCAACGCATCGGACCGGCAACCACGCTTCTCACGGGTGCCTGAAGAGCAGCCAGAGAAAGAACGGGCCGCCAATGATCGCCGTGATGATGCCGACCGGCAGTTCGAGTGGCGCCATCACGGTTCGTGCCGCCAGGTCGCAGGCAACCAGAAACGTCGCCCCGAAGAGTGCGGATGCGGGAAGGACGATCCGGTGATCGGCGCCCACCATCAACCGGACCATGTGGGGAACCACGATGCCGACAAACGCCACGGGTCCGGCCAGCGACACGGCGGCGCCCGTGGCGAGCGACGCGCTGACCAGCGCGACCGTCTCCTTGCGCCCAACGTCCACGCCGCGGGCGGATGCCGATTCGGGGCCAAGGCTGAGCAGATCGAGCGCCCGGGGGAGCGTCGCAAATCCCGTCCAGGCCGCAAGCATGGGGACCAGCGCTGCCAGGATGGGCGCGTACGAGGCCACATCCAGTGAACCCATCATCCAGCGCATGGTCTGAAACGTCTCGGTGAAGTCCGCCAGATACTGCACGAATCGGACGACAGCCGAGAGCAGTGCCGTCATCGTCACGCACGCGAGCAGCAGGACCGTGGTCGAGGTCCCGCGCCGGCGAGCGGCGGAGAGCCCATAGACGATTCCGAGCGCTCCCAGCGAGCCCGCGAAGCTGGCCAACGGAATGGCCGAGACGCCCAGGAGCGAAAAGTCCGCGTCGAAGGTGATCGCGAGCATGGCGCCGAGCGAAGCGCCCGCCGAGACGCCCAGTGTGTCGGGAGACGCGAGCGGATTCCGCAGCAGCGCCTGGAACACGACGCCGGCAAGCGCCAGGCTTCCGCCGACCAGCGCGGCTGCGAGCACGCGAGGAAGTCGGGCCACGAAGAAGATCTGGGCGTCGACGTTGTCGGCAAACGGGCGCGATCGGTCGAACACCGCGGGCAGGCTGATTGATGTGCTGCCGACGAGCGGCGCCAGCAGACAGGCGGCGAGCGCGAGCGAGCCCAGGCCCACGAGGGTGGCGGCCAGACGCCTGCCGAGGTCAGATCGATCGCGCGATCGGGACGACCGTGAGGTGGCCGGCATCATGATGGAAGCGAACATCCGCGTGCACGCCGTACAAGGCGCGCACGTGATCGGTGGTCAGCGCGTCGGTCAGGCGGCCGGCGGTCAGGACCCGCCCCTCTTTCAACAGCACGACCCGGTCGCAGAGGGCCGCCGCGAGGTTGAGATCGTGCGTCGAGATCACCATGGTCACGCCCCGATCGCGGTTCAGCGATCGCAGCAGGCCGGCGATCTCGAACTGATATGCCAGGTCCAGCGATGAGGTCGGCTCGTCGAGCAGCAGCACGTCCCCCCGTTGTGCGAGGGCGCTGGCGATCACCACGCGCTGTTTCTCTCCTCCGCTCAGCGTCGAGAAAGGCCGCGACTCGAGCATCGACGTGCCCGTGGCCGCCAGCCCGTCCCGGGCAATCTCCAGATCCCGGGCGCCCTCGAGCTCGAAGACCCCCAGGTGGGGATAGCGGCCCATCAGCACGATATCGAGCGCGGTGAAGTCGAAGGTCGCGTGGGTCTCCTGCGGAACCACGGCGATTCGGCGGGCCACCTGACGGCGGGTGAGCGCCGAGAGCGGCACGTCGTCGAGCAT
>CAZCEL010000523.1:0-3454 GCA_964497175.1 uncultured Bifidobacteriaceae bacterium | reverse complement strand
CCGTCGTCGACGATCGCGGCCGGCCCGTGACCGATCTCAAGGCCGAGGACTTCGTGGTGCGCATCGACGGCGCAACCCGCCGGATCGTCGCGGCCGAGTGGATGACCCTGGCGACGCCGGTGCGGCCGGCAGGTCCGCCACCGCCCGAAGGATACTCGTCAAACGATGTGGCGACGGGCGGCCGGCTCATCGTGATCGTGATCGACCAGGTGAACATCCGGTTCGGCGGCATGGTCGGCGTCCGCAACGCGGTCAATGCCTTCATCGATCGCCTCGAGCCTTCCGATCGGGCCGCCGTCGTGGGCATCGGACCCGGCTCCGTTTCCGAGTCCTTCACCGCTGATCGCGCACGGCTCAAGGCGGCGGTGAACCGGATGGCGGGGCTGCAGGTCAGCCAGATGAACCAGTACAACATCGCCGTGTCCGAGGCCATCGAGATGCGGAATGGCCGGCCGGCCACGATTGCGTTTGTCGTCAACCGGGAATGCGCCGACGTGGTGGGCGATCCCATCCTCTTTATGACGTGTGCGTCGAACGTCGAGGCAGAGGCCGCCCGGATCGCTCTCGAAGGGCTCAACGACGGTGAGGAGACCTTGAAGGGGCTTCGTTATCTGCTGGATGCGCTGAAAGCTCTCGACGCGCCGAAGACGCTGCTCTTTGTGTCGGAGGGGTTTCTGCTCGGCAACCGCAACAGCGAGGTAATGGAGATCGGGGCGCTGGCCGCCACGGCGAGAACCAGCATTTACACGCTGAAGCTCGATGATTCGCTCTTCCCGCTGTCGGCCGACATCGGCCGGCTGCCGACGGCGCCGTCGGCCGATCGGCGCGCCCGGGCCGAAGGCCTCGAGCTGCTCGCGGCCACCTCCCGGGGGTCGCTTTTCACGCTGATTGGCTCGGGGAGTGGTGTGTTCGATCGGATTGCCACCGAGCTGTCGGGCTATTACGTGCTTGCCGTCGAGTCGGCTGAGGCCGACAAGGACGGCCGCGTCCATCCGGTCCGCGTGGACGTGAGCCGGCGGGGGGTTGCCGTTCGCTCGCGACGCGCGGTCGCGGCCACACGCGAGCCGCTGAGGCCGAAAACGGCGCGCGAGTCGGTGTTTTCCGCCCTGGCGACGCCACTGCCGGTGTCCGGCCTGCCGATGCGCGTGGCCACCTTTTCGCTGCAGGGTCCGGAGACGGGCAAGGTCCAGCTGCTCATCCATGCGGACGTCGGGGCAGACTACTCGTCGCCACGTGCCGTGGCGCTCGGGTACGTCATCACGGATGGCCAGGGACGCGTCGTTGAGAGCAGAGCCGCCGACGCACGCCTGGTGCCGGTCATGAACGGTGTGCCGTCGCCGCTGCAGTTCGCGGGCGGCGCGAGCCTGCCGCCAGGCGAGTACCAACTCAAGATGGCAATTGCCGAAGGCGATCGGGTGGGCACGATCGAACACACGCTGCGAGCCGGGCTCGTAGACGCAGGTCCACTCAGGCTCAGCGATCTGATGGTGGGAGGGCCCAGCGGGACCGAAGCCGACCTGGCGCGGCCCACGGTCGGCCATTCCGTGCTCTTCGGCCGCGTCCACGGGTATGTCGAGGCGTACGGCGATGGAGCGGCAGCGCTGAAGGCGCGCTATGAAGTCGCGTCGAGCGAGGACGGCGAGGCAATCCTCTCCGATGCCGTCTCGCCGATCATGGCCGGCGGTTCCCGCGCGATCTTCACACGCGTCATGCCCGTGCGGCAGCTCCCGCCCGGGCCGTACGTCCTGCGCGTCACGTTGACGTCGGGCGACGACACGGTGCGGTCGCTGAGGCGCAGCTTCGAGGTCGCGCGGCCGCCCGTCTTGATGACGTCGGCGTCGGCCGCTGCCGCCGTGGCCTCCGCTCCGGGCGACGTGTACCTGCCGCTCAATGACGCCTTGCTGTCGCGGGCGTTCAATCGGGCCGACGCTTCACGCCGCGCCACCGTGCAGGCGTTTCGCGAACGGGTGGCCCCCTCGGCGCGCAGCGCCTTCGACAGGGGCGTCGCGTTCTTCGCCTCCGGCGACTATGCTCG
Organism: uncultured Bifidobacteriaceae bacterium; assembly: GCA_964497175.1. Lineage (GTDB taxonomy): Bacteria > Acidobacteriota > Vicinamibacteria > Vicinamibacterales > CAVVIG01 > CAZCEL01. The sequence goes on along the minus strand of CAZCEL010000523.1, from coordinate 1,419 downwards.
AGCCGAGGAGACCTTCAAGAGAGCCATCGACGTCGAGTCCGACAACACACCGCTCATGGCCTATCTGGCCGCGACGTTTGCGGCAGCCGGCCACGACCAACAGGCGGCCGGTGCGTGGCACACGTCGCTCATCAACGGATCGGACCTGCCGCAGATTTACGAGTGGCTCGCCGACACGCTGATGCGTACGCGTGAGCTGGCCGAGGCGCGGGCGATTCTCGAGGAGGCCATCGCCAAGTGGCCCGGCGATTCGCGCTTCGCGAAGCAGGTGGCGATGGTCTACGCGACCTTCGGGCAGGGCCGCGAGGCCATGCGCGCGATCGAGCGTTATCTCGCCGATCACCCCGCCGACGTCGACGCGTTGTTCCTCGCCGTCGAGTGGATGTATCACCTGCACTCGGCCGGTGCGGTGGCGCACAGTCCTGCCGAAGATCTCAAGCGCGCCGTCGGGTACGCGGACGCGTACCGCAAAGCCAAGGGACCGCAGACGGCGCTCGTCAGGCAGTGGGTAGAGTTCCTGCAGCAGAAAACCGGGATTCGGAATCCTGGTGCCGCCGCGGCACCGAAGTGATCATGATCTGCTCTGGCGGTTGGGGCTCTTAGCGGTTGCCTGCCTCGTCGCTGATGTCCTCTGCGGCCCGGCCGGGTTTCGCGCCACCGCGCGCACCCCCTCTTCCCTTCGTACGCCGCTGCGTGGATGGTCCGCGCGCGCTTGCCGAGGTTCCCCCGCTCGGCGCAGACAACGTCCGCGCCCCCGGTCGCCTGGGCTTCGCCCGGCCGAGGAGCTCGGCCGTCGTGTCGACCACAGCCACCGGCTGGACCTCGATCACGTCGGGTTCGTCGGCTTCAGGCGCGATCACGGCGTCGACCGACTCGATCATCTGAGGCGGCGTGGTCGGTTGCAGCGCGGGAGGTGCGACGGGGCGTGCGGCGGTCCCCTGGAAGACGCGCAGGCCACCGCGCCGGTCGCGCTCCATGCGGACGAAGTTCTCGCGCTGGCAGGCCCGCAGCAGGTCCATCAGGCCGACGAACCCGTAGCGGCGCTCGTCAAAGCTCGCCGCGCGAAGCAGCTGTTTGACGTTGCGCAGGTACATCGGCCACCGCGCGTTCGACGCGGCCGAGATGATCTGACCCGCAAGCTGGACGCCATCCGCCTGGGTGCCTGCGGGCGTGACGGGCGCCACGGGCCCCGCCTCCGGGAACCCGGTCCCCGGTAGACTCTCGCGCTCGGCGTGCGAGGTCTCGTCGAGCGGCGGCGGCCCCTCGCCGGCGGCCGGCTCGGCCGATTCTCCGTCGGCCCTCAGAGCGGCAGCGGTTTCGGTGCGGACGCTCCCGTCACCCTCCTCGCCGGCGCCTGGGTTGAGCTCCACCATGACGCTGCGCCCCGAATGCTTCAGTTGAACCAGACCCGCCTGGGCG
>CAZCEL010000522.1:0-3480 GCA_964497175.1 uncultured Bifidobacteriaceae bacterium | reverse complement strand
GAGAGGTTTCTTCGACGCCGTTGCGCTCGTGCTGGTGCTGGGTGTGGCTCCCGAAGTGGGCTGGGCCCAGCAGGCTGCCGGTCAGGCGCCCTCGCAGGCCCCCGCGCGTCCCCCGGCCCCCACTCAACCTCCCGCGGCTCAGCCCACCGCCCAGCTGGCGCCCGCGCCCACGCCGCAGCCTCCGGCGGCGTTCCCGCAGGGCGCGAAGGTGGCCTTCGTCAATCTCCAGGCCATTGCGAGTCTGTCGGTGGAGGGGAAGGTCGCCACGTCGAAGGCGAGCGATCTTATGCAGAAGAAGCAGACCGAAGCCGCCGCCAAGGCGAAGCTGCTGCAGGGGAATCAGCAGAAGCTGCAAACGAGCGGCAGCGTGATGAGCGACGCCGCCCGCGCGCAGCTCGAGAAGGAAATCGAACGCCAGCAGGTCGAAGCACAGCGCTTCGAGCAGGACGCCCAGTCAGAGCTCACCGATCTGCAGCAGCAGCTGCAGCAGGAGTTTCAGAAGAAGCTCCTGCCGGTGCTCGAGGAGCTCAGAAAGGACAGGGGCCTCCAGGCGATTTTCAGCGCCGGCGACTCGGGCGTCATCGTGGCCGATCAGGGCCTGGATCTGACGCTCGAAGCCGTCAAACGGCTCGACGCGGCGACAGCGAAGCCCGCGGCGAAGTGAAGCCGCCTCCGGCGGCTACGGGTGCGTGACCTGCACCTCGTAGGTTGCGGCTTCGGCGAGCTTCCCGACATCGTAGATTCGAACGCACAGACCGCCCGCCGATGACGCCGTCCCGGTGATGGTCGAGGACTGCGTGGCGTCGTCCTTGGCCAGGATGATCTGGCACGCGTTGCCATTCCACGCGCCCAGGCTGAGGCCCACTAGCACCGTGCTGTCGGGGCCGAGCGCCGTCAGCGTCGCCTGAACGGTTCCCGAGGCTGTGCTGTTGAACGGGTGCGTGACCCCTCCATTGATCGTCAGGGTTCCCTGAAAGACCTCCGTGATCGGGACTGTCGGCGTAGGCGCCGTCGGCACACGGTCCTCGCTGCAGGCGGAACCGAACGCTATCGCGATAAGGAGGACGGTTAGGCGTCGCGTCATGGTCCGACCCTCATTGTGCCACAGACATTTGGTCATCGGTCACGCGGCCGGTGATTGGGCACAAATGACGCAGCTGACAAAATGACCAGATGGTAGACTGGCCCTGGTGTCCATCGACATCCCTCAGACGCTCGATCGGCTGGGCTCCCGGTATCCGTCACTGCTGGTCGATGCGATCACCGAACACGAGCCGGGTCGGCGCCTGGTCGCCATCAAGAATGTCACGGTCAACGAGGAGTTCTTCCAGGGCCACTTTCCAGGCGCGCCGCTCATGCCGGGCGTGCTGATGCTGGAATCGCTGTCCCAGGTGGCCGCGATCCTTCTGCTGCAGCGCGAGGACACCCAGCCTAATGTGCGCGTGTACTTGCGCGGCGTCAACGACGCCAAGTTTCGCAGGCAGGTGGTGCCCGGCGATCGGCTCCGGCTGGAGATTTCGCTCGGACGCCAACGGGCGCCTTTGGTCTGGGCCCAGGCGACGGCGTTTGTCGGCGACCACGTGGTGGCGGAGTGCGAGCTGTTGCTCGCGATGGCTGCCGACAGGACCGACGTCCATCCGACGGCCCTCGTGCACCCCTCGGCGGTGCTGGGAGCGGGCACGATCGTCGGACCCCACGCGACGATTGGTGCGCACGTGCGCCTTGGCGCCCGCTGCCGCATCGGGGCCTCGGCCATCGTCGACGGCTGGACGGAGATTGGCGATGAGACCGAGATTCACCCGTTGGCGTCGGTTGGGCTCATTCCTCAGGATCTGAAGTTTCGCGGTGAGCAGACCCGTCTGGTGATCGGGAGAAAGAACATCTTCCGCGAGTTCGTGACGATCCATCGCGGGACCAGGGGCGGGGGCGGCGTGACGCGGATTGGCGACCGGAACGTGTTCATGGCCTACGTCCACGTGGCGCACGATTGCCAGGTCCGGAGCGACACGATCTTCGGCAACATGGCCACGCTCGGCGGACACGTCGTCGTGGAGGACTGCGCGAACATCAGCGCGGGCACCGGGGTACATCAATTCTGCCGGGTCGGCCGGCACGCTTTCATCGGCGGGTATTCGGTCATCACCAAGGATGCGCTGCCCTACGCGCGGACGGTCGGCAGCCGGCCCGCGCGGATTTCCGGCGTCAACACCATTGGGTTGCTGCGGCGGGGGTTCGCGCCTGACGTCATCACCAGGCTGAAGCGGTCGTTCCGGTATCTGCTGCAGTCGAAGCTGAACGCGACGAGCGCCCTTCGTCAGATCGAACACGACCGGTCGCTCGCCTGCGCCGAGGTGCAGTACCTGGTCGATTTCATCCGCACATCCGAGCGCGGCGTCATCCTCCGACGTGCCACGAGGCGTCAAGAGGAAGTGGTGGCCGATGAGTAGCCGCAGGAACCGACGTTTGTGCACCTGGGCCTGATTGCCGGGAACGGCCGGTTCCCGTTTCTCGTGCTCGAAGCCGCCCGCCGGGCCGGGCACGAGGTGACCGTCATCGCCATCAAGGAGGAGGCGCTTCCCGATCTCGAGCAGGCGGCCGCGCGAGCGCCGGCAGTCCCGCTGCACTGGGTGTCGCTTGGCCAGTTGGGCCGGTGCATCGCCCTGCTGCAGTCCTCGGGTGTGGCTCAGGCGGTGATGGCCGGCCAGGTCAAGCACACGAAGCTCTTCGCAGACATCGTGCCCGACCTGACGCTGCTGGGGGTGCTGATGCGCCTCAAGACACGCAACACCGACGCGCTGATTGCGGGCATCGCCGACGTGCTCCGCACCCACGGAATCGAGTTGATCGAGTCGACCGCCCTGCTCACGCCGCTCCTGGCCCGTCCTGGCGTCCTGACTCGCCGCGCGCCGACCGATGAGGAATCGGCGGATCTGGAGTTCGGCCGTCGTGTCGCCGACCAGATCGCCAGCCTCGACATCGGACAGACAATCGCCGTGAAGGCGGCGGCAGTGGTGGCCGTGGAGGCCATGGAAGGGACCGACGCGGTAATCGCACGGGCTGGACAGCTGGCGGGCCCGGGAGTCCGCATCATCAAGGTGGCCAAGCCCAATCAGGACATGCGCTTCGACGTGCCCGTGGTGGGTGTTTCGACGATTGAGTCCATGCTTCGCGCGGGTGCTACAGCGCTAGCGCTGGATGCGGGTAGGTGCCTGCTGCTGGACGGCGAGGGTGTCGTTCGCGCAGCAGACGAAGCCGGCATCACGATCGTTGCTGATGCTGCTTCTTAGAGAGACCACATGGGATCCGAAGTCGCCCGCATCGCGGATCAGCTCCGCCGCTCGTTCGAAGGCGGAGCCTGGCATGGCCCGGCTTTGCTGGAGGTTTTGGAGGGTGTGAATGCGCGGCAGGCTGCTGCCCGACCCATCGCCGGGGCGCACAGCATCTGGGAGCTGGTGCTGCACCTCTGGGCTTGGACGGGCC
>CAZCEL010000521.1:0-3487 GCA_964497175.1 uncultured Bifidobacteriaceae bacterium | reverse complement strand
CGGCCGCCAGAACTTGCCCGTCGCGCTGACGTCCCAGCCGTGCGTCAGGTGCCCGCCGTGGGGCAGCGCCAGGCCCATGATCGTGTCGCCCGGCTGCAGCAGCGCGAAGTACACCGCCAGGTTTGCCGGCGAGCCGGAGTACGGCTGCACGTTCGCGTACTCGACGCCGAACAGCGCCTTCGCGCGCTCCTGCACCAGCGTCTCCAGCGCGTCGATGTTGCGCTGGCCCTCGTAGTAGCGGCGGCCCGGGTAGCCCTCGCTGTACTTGTTCGCCAGCACCGAGCCCGTCGCCTCCATCACGGCCCGCGACGTGTAGTTCTCTGATGGGATCAGCCGGATGCTTTCGACCTGGTAGCGCTCTTCCTGTTTGATCAGGCCGAAGATCTCCGGGTCCGCGCGCTCAACCTCGATGAGGTAGGGGTCGCTCACGTGCGTCGTCACAGCGTTGCTCCTTGGGTTGCAAGAATGGATGCCGCAAGAAACGAAACGGCCACGTCAGCGAGGCTGCCGTGGCTCGTGGGTACACGAAAGGCCAAGCCAGCCTAGCGGCGTGGCCGGCGTCCTGTGCCCGAAACCCTCACGATGCGGCTCATTGCGTCCGCAATGTATCAGTTCCCCCGCAGCGGCCGGTAGGGAGGCAGGACGCCGCGGTCCTTTACAGGTTGCCCAGATCGGCATCCCCGCATCGAGAGTCGGAGCCCTCTGGTACGAAAGCCGCAGGTTCAGATCTGCCGGGGGGTGCCAATGCTTTCTGCTAATGTTGGCTCGCGCGTTCGTAAGCACGGGATTCGTCGTCAAGGTCCTCAGCGCGGGCGCCCAAGCTACCTCGCCGAGTCCAGCTGAGCCACCGTTCTAGCGATGGTCGTCAGGCCTTTCTCGGCCATCGCCGCGGGCGGGGCATGAGCGACGATCAGCCGGGGTGCCGCGCGCACGACGCCGATACGGCGCGCGAAAGACCATCGGCTTGCGGTGTCGGGCGGCCTTCAGCGCGCGACGCGGCTGCTCATGCACCGCCGCCAGATCATCGGGCCTCGGTGAGAAGACGTACGAGATGGCACGGGCGCACCAGGCATCTCGCGCGCCGCTAAAGGCCGAAGGATCGCGCGCGCGGAGTGGCGTACCGACGCTTCTGCTGCGCGCTCGTGCCGCTGGCGGCGTTCCACGACAGCGGGATGCTCGACGAGCGCTTCTTCATCAGTCGGTCAGCGGGTCAGTCGGTTGGAACGTCGCCTGGCTGACTGGTCGGCGTGTCTACTTCTGCCGTTCGCGCAGCGCGCTCGTCGCGGCTGCGGATCCGTTCGACGGCACAACGATGGCGTCAGAGACACGTGCCGACAACCGCTTCGACGATCTCGTAGTCGAACCGCGCTTTCCGGTTCGAGGCCACGGGCTTGATCTCGACCTTGCGGGCGGGCGCTTGGGGTGCTGCCTTGGCGCGGGCCATGCGCGGCTAGCCGCCGACGGTCGGTGTCGCCGTCGGTCCGCCGGTCGGCTCGGGCTGCGGCGTCAGTGCGGACTCCGGCGTGAAGTTCGTGCCGCGCAGGATGTCGATAGCGATGGCTGGAGCACCAGATATTCCGTCCAGTGGTCTAAGTTGGCAGTCGAGGGGCATAATCCCCGGATGCCGATGCGACGTCTGGCCGAGGAACGCTCCAGGTTGTTCGACCAGCAAGCCGAGCGCTACGACCGCTGCCGGCCGGCCTATCCGCGCGCGGTGATCGATGAGCTGCTCAGTCCGGAACCGGCAGGCCTGGACGTCCTCGACGTGGGTTGTGGCACCGGCATCGCTTCGCGACAGATGGCCGAGCTGGGGGCCAACGTTCTTGGCGTCGAAGTCGCGCCACGAATGGCGGAGATCGCCCGCAACCATGGAATCGAGGTGGAGGTCGACGCCTTCGAGGACTGGGACGCCGCTGGCCGCACCTTCGACCGGGTAATCTCGGCGCAGGCCTGGCACTGGCTTGACCTGCCGGTCAGTACCGCGAAGGCGGCTTCGCTGCTGCGACCGGGCGGCAGGCTTTGCCTGTTCTGGAGCGCCGGCTGTCCGCCCGACGATCTCGCCGATGCTCTCGCCGCGGTATATGCGCGTTTGTTCCCAACCGTCGGTAGCCCCGGTTTCGGGTATGCGGCCAGCCGGCCAACGGATAGGAGGACCGGACTGACCTCGGTCTTCGAGGCCATCGCGGCGGTGCCGGAGTTCGGCACAGCGGCCGAGACCTGGTACCCCTGGGCCCGCGAGTACGACAGGAACCAATGGCTCGACCTGCTTCTATCACGCAGCGACCATGCCGCCCTTGACTCTCCTGTCAGAGAGCGTTTGTTCGAAGCGATCGGGACGGCCATCGATGACCACGGTGGCTCTTTCGTCATGAGCTTCGAGACCGGCCTCATCACCGCGCCCCGGTTGCCGTAGTCGTCGGCCATAAAACGAGCGGGTTGAGATCGACCGTATGTCGCACAATCCACCTTACCGGTCCTGGAGGCCGCTGATCTCAGCCTTGGGGATCCGGGTGTTGGCGGTGTTGCTGGCCATGTCTCCTCCTCCTGTCGATGTGATCGTCATGAAGACACCGCCCACACCCGGTATGTGACAGCCACCTGGTGAAGGAGTGGAGGAGTGTCGTGTCGCACAATGTATCTTGCAGCGACGCGCAAGGCGCCGATTCACAGACGGCGACGGCAGCTCCGACCGGTGAGTCCAGCACTCCAGGCGTTTGCGCTCTAGCCTGAGATGAACATTGCGCGACGCAGCACGGAACTTAGCCGCGCGACCCTGGTTACACCACGGAGAACCTGTCCCCAGTGGCAACAACCCGCGCCTAACCTGCGCAGGCGGATCGAGCACTCGAATCCCCTCGGGGTCGCCGGTCTTACCTGAGTCGCCTGGTCCGCCACCGTGCGCGGGCGTACGCGTACCCCGATGGCTCGCTCTCGCCCTGATCGCCGGTCCGAGCGTCGCACGCCCATGAGAGCACTTGCAGTCGCGCGGGGGAATCCGTCAGCTACTTCATCGTCTCTTGGACGACGTGCGTGTCGGTGTACTGTTGGAAGTGCGTGACCTTCCCGTCCTTCATGCGCCAGGCATGGGCGAACGGGACGCGGAACGCCTTGCCTGTTTTCTTGTTCGTGCCGGCGTAGTGCCCGAACGAGACGACGCGCTCGCCGCTGACCACGACCTCGTCCGGGGTCACGCTGAAGCCGTCCCAGTAGTTGCCGAGCTGCATGAACACACCGTTGAGCACGGCGTCGGGGCCCACGAATGAGCCGGGGATTGGGAACCCGTCCGCCTCTCGCCATTCGACCTGCGCATCGAGCGCGGCGAGCACCACCGGCACGTCTCCCTTTGCGAAGGCGGCGTATATGCCACTGATGACCGCGCCGTTGTCCGCCATACGAAACCTCCTGCTGAAGCCGACTATTGATTCCGGAATTGGGCATGATACGCGAGCCCGTCCAGTGAAGCGACTCCACCACTGGATGACTATTG
>CAZCEL010000520.1:0-3496 GCA_964497175.1 uncultured Bifidobacteriaceae bacterium | reverse complement strand
CGAGGCGGAAGACCGGCGCGCGCTACGCCGGAAAGGAGACGCGATGCCTGCTCGACCCCGCTCGTCCTGCTCTTCCTTCTTGATTGTGCCTCTTGCGTTGACCCTGGCCGCAACGCCAGCGCTGGCGCAGCCATCGACCCCAAGCGGCCCACGCGCGACCGTGACCGGCATCGTGGCCGATCCCTCCGGCGCGGTGCTGGTTGACGCGACCGTCGAAGCGCTCGCCGGCCAACAGGTTGTGGCACGCGCGGCGACAGGACGCGATGGGCGCTATCGGATCGACCTTCCATCAGGTGCGCGCTACCAGTTGCGCGTGACCCGCGACGGATTCGCCGTCCAGATCGTGGAGCTCCCAATCACGTCGGCCGCGCTCACGCGCGACATCGTCATGGGGATCGCCGCGCTCGCCGACGATGTGGTCGTGACCGCGTCACGACTCCGTGAGAGCCGCGCCACGACGACCGAATCGATCGCCGTGCTGACGGCTCGCGAGATCGAGGCGATGGGCGCCCAATCGCTGGCGGACATCGTCCGCGCCGTGCCCGGGCTGAATGTCGAGAGCAACGGGCGGGAGGGCGCGCTCGCGTCGTTGTTCTCGCGCGGTGGGGAGTCCGATTACAACCTGGTCCTGATCGACGGCGTGCGCGTCAACGCCAGCGGCGGGCCCTTTGACTTCAGCCGCGTGTCGGCCGCCGACATCGAACGGGTCGAGATCGTCCGGGGCGCACAGTCAGCGTTGTATGGCTCCGACGCGATTGGCTCGGTCGTGCAGATTTTTACGCGGCGTGCGGGCGCCTTGAATCGCCCGGAGGTATCGGGGTCGGTCGAGGCCGGCAGTTTTGGCACCATGCGGGGCGATGTGCGCTTGCTCGGCGGCGCGCGGGGCCGGGCCGACTACCATGCGGGGGTCTCGTACCGGGGCACCGACGGCGCGTTCGCAGACATCCTGCCCGAAACCGATCGCTACGACGAGACCACCTTCAACGGCGGCGTCGGTGTGGTCGTCGGCGAGTCGACGTCGCTAGGCGGCGGACTTCGGTACAGTGATGCCCGCGGCCGGGCTGTAGGGCCGATCGCGTACGGAGCGCGCGATACGGGCACCTTGGCAGACACAGAAGCGCTGTCCTGGCACCTCGAGATGTCGCAGCGCCTCACCTCGCGGCTGGACCATACGGCCACGGTGGCCTATTTCCGGTCCAGCCTGGTGGCTGCAGACGCGATCGCCGATCCCCCCTACGGGGTGTTCGCGATTCTCGAGGGGCGCCCCGGCGCGATTTTCCCTGACAGTCCACGCCTCGTTCGGCTGATCGACCGACCGACGTTCGACGCGATCCGGGCCGGCGGCCAGCCGCTCGCCGCCGGACAGTTTCTGGCGTCCACACCCTACGGCATCAGTGATTTCGTGTCGAGCTTCGAAAGCCGGCTCCGCCGCCCGGCCATCAGGTACCAGGCGAATCTCACCTGGCTCGACGCCCACGTTCTGAGCGCGGGCTACGAGTACGAGCGCGAAACCGATCCGACGAACCATTTCCTGGTCGCGAACCATGCGTACTTCGTTCAGCAGCGGTTCCAGGTGCAGCATCGCTGGTTTGCGTCGCTCGGTGCGCGCGTCAATGACAATTCCCGCTATGGCGTGGAGCTGATGCCCAAGCTCTCGCTGGGCGGCTATCCGCTCCCGTTCCGCGCCGGGCCGGTTTCTTCGGTCAAGGTGTTCGCGAATATCGGCAAGGGGATCAAGAATCCGACCTTCGGCGAGCTGTTCGGCTCCGCCTTCACCGATGGCAATCCCACGCTGCATCCCGAACGCGCGCGCACCTTGGACGCGGGCGCCGAAGTCACGTTCGACCGGCAGCGCTGGCTCGGCCGCGTTACCTACTTCGACAACCGCTACCGAGACCAGGTGGCCTTCCGCTTCACCGGGTTCGGTCTCGACGGCCGCCCCGATTTCATCAACATCGACGGCTCGAAGGCGCACGGGTGGGAGCTCGAGGCGGCCCTGCAACGACCCTTCGCGGGCTTGACCGCGAGCGCGGGGTATGCGTTTGTCGACACGCGGGTCGTTGCCTCCATCAGCACCAGCGAGCAGTTCCAGCCCGGGCAGCCCCTCTTCCGCCGGCCCAGGCATTCAAGCATGCTCCGCCTCGCCTACGCGCGCGGCCGCGGCACCGTGCATATCAACCTGCGCCAGGTGGGGCAGCGCCATGATGCTGCATTCCTCGGGCTCACGGCTGTACCCTCGGCACAGGACCCGACGGGCCGATCGGTCGACATCACCGTCAACCCCGGGTATACGCTCCTCTGGCTCGGCGGCGAGGTTCGGCTTCACAACGACCTGACACTGTTTGTGCGGGTCGACAACGTGACCGACGAAACCTACGAGAGCGCTCTGGGTTTTCCGGGGCTGCCGCGCGCGGCAGTCGTGGGCGCCCGCTTCACCGTCGGCCGTCGCCAGTGACGGCAGCGCACCATTGATATGGGTCGCGGCCGATCCAGGCGCTCAGTAACGGTCCTTCATCGATCCCTAATCGAGCCTAACTGGGCTTGCCGCGGTCTTTGAAGTTCTTCAGCTTCTTCGTCGCGCCGTGACGAACCAAGCGGTCGATGAGAATGGTCGGCATGTCCGTTCGGCCCTTGATCTCGCGTCCACGCTGGGTTTGTGGCTCGGTCGTCGCCGCCTCCCCACGATCGAGTCGGCTCCGCTCTTGCTCGACGGCGCGTGCGATCGCCGCCCGCCGGTCCCGTGGCAGGCTCTCGTCCTCGGCGCCTTCGCCGCCGTACCCATCGGCGAGCGCGTTCTCGATCAAGGGGCAGGCGAACGAGACCATGCCCTCTTTCGTGCCCTCGCCGAACCGCTCCAGCGCGAGCTCGCCCTGATCCGTCAGGGCAAGATGAATCTGAAACGTGCGCAGCCGTGTGATAGGGCAGCCTTCGGCGTTGCCTACCTGATCGAGCTCGACGATGGCGTCGTCGATGGTTCGAGCCAACACGAGCGAGCAATCGCCGTTCGGCCAGCGACAGAGAAACAACGGCATGTTCTCAGGGCCCTCCTGACCGCTGCCCGATCTCATTCAATGTTCGAGCCTCCACATGCCAGCCATTATGCGCTCGACCGTGCAACGTTCTCCACCCGATCGGCCACCAACCGTCGCAGGAACTGCCACGTCGTGCACCGGCGGCCGTGACGGCCCTTGATTTCTGCGTCGTGACCGGTGGCACACGGTTCGCTCGCGAGGGGTCGCATGTCACAGCCACCCACTGCTCAACCGACACCGCGCGTCGTCCCGTTTCCAGACGCTGGGCTGCAGCCCAAGCTCAAGCTCCTCGATCAGGTGCGGCACCTCATCCGGGCGCGCCATTACAGCCGCCGCACTGAGGAAGCGTATGTCCACTGGATTCGTCGGTACATCCTCTTCCACAACAAGAGGCATCCGTCCGAGATGGGCGCCGCCGAGATCTCGCAGTTTCTGACCTGGCTCGCCGTCGTGCGACACGTCAG
>CAZCEL010000519.1:0-3499 GCA_964497175.1 uncultured Bifidobacteriaceae bacterium | reverse complement strand
GGCGCGCGCGCGCGCCCTTGGCCTCTCCGCGGACGGTGCGCTGAGGAACAACGATGCGTATAGCTTCTTTGCCGGACTGGACGATCTCATCCGCACGGGTCCCACCGGCACCAATGTCGGCGATCTACAGGTGGCGCTGATCCTATGAGAATGTTGACCGGATGAGTACGCCGATAGTCCGCCGCTGGGGCCGAGACGATGCGATCGCGTGAGCAGATCCTCTCCGAGATGCGCGAGCGGGTCCACCATCCGGCCGGCATCCGCGAACTCTTGCAGTTGCTGAGAGTGCCTCGTGAGGAGCGCGCCGGCTTCCGGCGTCACTTAAGGGCGCTCGTGGAGACGGGCGATCTCATCGAGATCCGAGGGCAGCGTTTCGGCCTGCCCGAGAAGATGGACCTGCACGTCGGGCGGCTGGAGACGCACCCGTCGGGGTACGGCTTCGTGGTGCCCGAGCGGCCGCTGGAAGGCGGGGGCGACATCTTCGTATCCGGCCCGCACCTCAATGAGGCGGTTCACGGGGATCGGGTCGTTGCACGCGTCGAGCGAGTGAAGGAAGGCGGACGGATCGAGGGTCGGATCATCCGGATTCTGAGTCGCAGGAACGTGGCCCTGGTCGGCCGCTATGACTGCGATCGGCAGGGCATGGGGTTCGTCGTGCCGTTCGATCGGCGCGTGCTGATGGACATCCTCGTTCCCTCCGGTCAGGAAGGAGGCGCCTCGCCGGGCGAGATGGTGTGCGTGGAACTGACGCGGCCCCCCACGTCGAGCCGTGGTGCGGTGGGTCGCGTGGTCGCCGTGCTCGGCCACATCGACGCGCCCGGCGTCGATACGGAGATCATCATTCGCACCTACACCCTGCCCGACGTGCATTCTGCGGAGGCCGTCCGCGAGGCGTCCAGGTTGGGGCACGCGGTCAGGGAGCGGGACCTGCAGGGCCGCACCGATTTTCGCGGCCTGCTGACCGTCACCATCGACGGCGAGCACGCCCGCGACTTCGACGACGCGATTACCATCGAGCAACTGCCCGGCGGTCATTTCTGGCTCGGCGTGCACATCGCCGACGTGTCGCATTACGTGCGCGAGGGCACTGCCCTCGATCGAGAGGCCTACGAGCGCGGCACCTCGGTGTATTTCCCCGAGCGCGCCGTTCACATGTTTCCGCCCGAGCTGGCCACGGGGCTCTGCAGCCTGAATCCGAATGTCGACCGGCTCGTCCAGTCGTGTCTCATGGAGATCGATCGCCACGGCGTCGTCGTCCGCTCCGAGTTCCACGATGGGGTCATCAACAGCGACGCCCGGATGACCTACACGGCGGTGAACGCGATGCTCACGCACCGCGACCCCGCCGTGCTCAAGGAGTACGAGCTGCTGGTCCCGATGTTCGAGCTGATGCGGGATCTCTTTCACGTGCTCCACGATGCTAGACGGCGTCGGGGCTCGATCGATTTCGACCTTGTAGAGGCCGAGGTGGTGGTGGACGAGGGCGGTGTCGTCGAGGCCATCACGGCGATGCAGCGGAACATCGCGCACCGTCTGATCGAGGAGTTCATGCTGCTGGCCAATGAAAGCGTGGCCTCGTACCTCGAGACGCGGGACGCGCCCGCCCTCTATCGGGTGCACGAGGAGCCGGACGTCCTGAAGGTCGCACGATTCGAAGAGTTCATCTCCGGTTTCGGGTACAGCCTCGGCGTGCCCGTGACGGCCCTCCGCCCGAGACACTTCCAACGGCTCATCGAGCAGGTGGCGGATCGGCCCGAGGAAAAGCCCATCGCCTTCCTGATGCTGCGCACGATGCAGAAGGCGCGGTATGCACCGGAGAATCTGGGGCATTTTGGACTCGCGGCGGCGAGCTACACGCATTTCACGTCGCCGATTCGCCGTTACCCCGACCTTGTCGTCCACCGGGTGCTGCGGGCGACGCGCCACAACCTGCTGAAGGGTGAGACGCTCGACGAGTGGCGCGAGAAGCTCCCGGAGCTGGCCCGACACACCTCGGAGATGGAGCGCCGGGCCGAGGAGGCCGAGCGCGAACTGCTGCAGTGGAAGAAGGTCAGGTTCATGGCCGACAAGGTCGGCGACCAGTTCGGCGGCTACATCACGGGCGTTGCGGCGTTCGGGTTGTTCGTGGAGCTGGTCGAGCACTACGTGGAGGGCCTGGTCCACATCTCGTCCATGGCCGACGACTACTACCGCTTCCTGGAGAGCTCCCATGCCCTCCGCGGCGAGACGACGAAGAAGGTGTACCGGCTTGGAGACCAGGTCCGCGTGCAGGTCGTCAGAGTCAACATGGAGGCGCGACAGATCGATCTCGGACTGGTCGACATCCTCGAACGTGTGCGGGCGGGTGAACGCCGGCGCGGATCACAACCGCGGCGAAAGCACCAGGGGCTGTCGAAAACGGACGGGCAAAAGGGAAAAAGGGGCAGGCGACAGGGGAGACACCGGCGGGGGCGAGGCCCTCACGACTTGTGATTGGCTGTTTCGTCCTTGATGCCGTCCTTAAAGTTCTTGATCGCGCTGCCGATCCCACGGCCCAGCTGCGGTAGCCGATTCGCCCCGAAGATGACCACGATGATGAGCAGGATGACGATGAGCTCCGGAAGTCCAAGGCGGCCCATTACAACACTCCTCTCCGGCGGAAAGCACCACGGCCGCGTGCGGCCGATGTGAACCGGAGACCCGAGCCATTGTACCACCTCCGGGCGGCTCCCCGCTGGCCGGCATCTCTCATCTGACCGGCGCGGTCCAGAGTCTCCAGGCGAGCCCGGCTTCGAGCGTCGAGGCCAGGCGCCACTTGAGCCCGCGATAGCTCTGCGATCCCGCCACAAGGTCGGCCATGACAGTGCGGAGCCGCGGACTGCGCGCGAGGCCCACGAGCAGCAGGCGCGCGAACTGCGGCTGAAAGAACAGCGTGCGCCATCGCGCCGCACTCGCAAGGTCGGCGGTGATCTCTTGCCGGACGCGTTCGGTGTACTCGCGCTCTGGTCTGGGACGGCCAGACCCCAGGGCGTCGGCCGCAAACGCGGCTGACTGCAGGGCGAAGAAGATTCCCTCGCGGGTGATGGGATCGACGAGCCCGGCCGCGTCGCCAACCAGCAGCCAGCCGGGGCCCGCGGGCGCGATCGATTCCAGATCGTCGGCCGATAGCGATGGGATGGGCCATGCGTACGGTTCGAGGGCGCGTCCTGGGGCCAGTCCGGTGGAGCGAATCCACGCCGCACAACGGCGACGTAGCGTACCAGCGTCGGTCCCCGTGCCGGCCGGCGCGCAGATGCCGACGGCGAGATGATCGGACCTGGGAAACGACCACAGGTATCCCGGCGGCGTGCTCACGATCTCGATGACAATCTCGCTGGCCGTCGACCCGCGCGCGAAGAACCCGGTCGCGATCGAGAGCTGATCCTTCCGCCAGGGGGCGGCCATGCGCCGCCGTACGAGGCTGCTCGCGCCGTCCGCGCCGACAACAAAGCGCGCGCTGACGTGCTGCCCGCCCGTGGCC
>CAZCEL010000518.1:0-3502 GCA_964497175.1 uncultured Bifidobacteriaceae bacterium | reverse complement strand
CTACTCGGTTGAGGCGCCCGGCGTGTTTCGCCTCGCCGACGACATCCAGCAAGGTCTCGCCAGCGGCCAGTTGCTGCTGGCGAACGTCACCGGGCAGGCGCGCAGCTTCGACCTCGAGTCGCGACGGGATACGGCGAACTTCAACCTCCTGTACACCCCCACGCGCGCGGTGGACGTGAAGTTCAAGCTCAAGAGCACGCGCCGGGAAGGCACGATGCCGTGGGGCGCGAACTTCGGGTTCAACACCACCGAGCTGGCGGCGCCCATCGACACGCGCACGACCGACGTCGCGTCGAGCGTCGAGTGGGCCGACCAGCGGGGCAGCTTCCGCATCGGGTATGACGGCTCCTGGTTCGACAACAGCGTGCAGACGCTCAACTGGGACAGCCGGCTGGCCTTCGTCGACTCGGCGACCGCCAGCGCCCAAGGCCGGACCGCCCTCTGGCCCAACAGCACGCTGCACGGCGTCACTTCCGCGGGCTCGCTGAAGCTGCCGGCCCACAGCCGCGCCACCGCCAGCGTCACCTTCGGAACCTGGGGTCAGGATCAGGCGCTGCTGCCCTTCACCGTCAACTCGGCGCTCCCGGTTCTCGCGCTCGAGCGCCCGACGGCCGAAGCCGAGGCCCGCACGCTCGCGATGAACTACAACGTCACGTCGCGGCCGAGCCGGTATGTCTGGCTGAACACGCGGTTTCGCTACTACGACTTCGACAACCGCACGCCGCACTTCCCCATCCAACAGTACGTGCGGTACGACCAGGCTATTGCGACGTTGCCTATCGAAGGCCCGGAACCCCTGGGCTATACGCGCCACAACTTCGACCTCGACGCGTCGTTCACGCCGCTTCGGTTCACCGCGTTCAAGATCGGCTACGGGCGCGACTGGACGGATCGGACGTTCCGGATCTTCGAGCGGACGACTGAAGACGTGGTCCGGGCCTCGATCGACACGACCGAGATCGGCTGGCTCACGCTGCGCGCGATCGTCGAGCGCGGCACCCGCGAGGGCTCCGGTTTCGACGAGCACGCACTGACCGGGATCGGCGAGCAGGCGGCCATGCGGCACTTCGACATCGCGGATCGCGACCGGACGCGCGTCACCGGCCTCGTGCAGGTGACGCCGCTTCCGGCGCTGGGGCTCTCGGCATCAACCGCAGTCGGCCGAGACGACTACAAGAACAGCGGCTTCGGACTGCGCGATAACAAGAACCGATCGTACGCCTTCACGGTGGACGTCGCACCGGCGGATTTGTTTGCCGCTGGCGTATCGTACACCTTCGAGAAGTACACAGCGGTCCAGAATTCGAGAAACGCATCACCCGGGGTTCAGTTCACCGATCCGACTCGCGACTGGTCGATCGATTCGGCGGACAAGGCCCACACTATCAGTGGCAACCTGGATCTGCTCGACATCGCGCCGAAGCTCGAGGTCCGACTGGCGTACGACTTCACGCGGTCGAGGTACTCCTACGTCTACGGCGTACCGGCCGACAGCACGCTGGTCGCTCCACGCCAGTTGCCGCCGGTCGTGAACGAGCTCTACACGAGCACGGCCGATCTCCGGTACTTCCTGACGCGGCAAGTCGCGGTCGGACTCATGTACTGGTACGACCGGTACCTCGTGGACGACTTTGCCTTGGGGCCGAACACGATCAACCGGTTGGATCTGCCGGGCAGTCTGTTTCTCGGCTACGTGTACCGGCCGTACACGGCGAACTCGGCGTGGCTGCGGCTCCTCTACTTCTGGTAGCGAGGCCCTGGGGCGCGTCAAGCAAAAGGCAGCGACCGATAGGGACTTCATTTGGAGGCTGTGGACCAATCGCCAGAATGTAGCGCAGCCTTTCAGGGCTGTCCGACAAAGGCGCCCCAGGCCTGAAGGCCCGGGCTACAGCGATTGGTTCACAGCTCGGCAGCCTCGGTAGCCAGCCCTTTAGGGCTGGGGACACGGGCCTGACGGCCAGGGCTGCAAGCACACGACAACGTAAGCTCGTCGGGAGGTGAGAGCCATGAGACGGCTGACCGCAATCGGACTAGTTGGTGCCGTGCCGATGCTTCTCCTCGTGCTCGCCGCGGACGCGCAACAGCAAGAGCAGGTCGACCCGCGCATCCTCGCATACGACAAAGGGCCGGCCAAAATCGACGTGTCGAAATACCCCGCTGACATGCAGGCGCGGTACAAGGCCTTCGCGGTGAAATGCGGGAAGTGTCACACCCTCGCGCGCGCGATCAACAGCGAATTCGTGCTCGACGATGAATGGGAGCGCTACGTGAAGCGGATGATGCGCAAGGCGGGAACGTTCATCAGCCCGGAGGAGGGGAAGCAGATCTTCGAGTTCGTCACCTACGACTCGAAAGTGCGGAAGAAGGAGCTTTACGCACAGAGGCTGAAGGAAGCGGAACCAGCCGGACCGTGAAGGATCGGCCCGCCGTCAGGGTCGCGTGCGGAGGGACGCTCATGACTCGCTGCCTCGCCTTCACCGTGCTCGTCCTCGCAGTGGCGGCAGCCTGGATGCTCTCGCTGCCGCCTCCAGCGGTCACCCAGCCGCTCGCGTTCACTCACGCAAAGCATGCCGCGCTGGCGTGTGCCGTGTGCCATCGCGGCGTGGACACCGCGGCCCGCGCGGCCATCCCTCAGGGCGATCTGTGCGTGAAGTGCCACGCCACGGCGCCGCGCCTCGCCGCGGCCGAGACCCTCTGGGACCCGATCGCCGAGGGCCAGCGGATCGAATGGGTGCGACTGACGCGCGCGCCCGACCACGTGATGTTCTCTCACCGCCGGCATGTCACGCTCGGCGGGCTCGAATGCGAGTCGTGTCACGGCGACATTGGCCGCCGGCCGGTCCCGGCGCCCAGCGCTCCGGTGCGCCTCGACATGGACGCCTGCCTGTCCTGCCACCGACGCGAGCGCGCCAGCGAGGATTGTGCGGCATGCCATCGCTGACGAGTGACCGTGAGAGCTGTCAGCCGTCAGCTATCAGCTATCAGCTCACGGCTGAGGGGGGCGCTCTTGGGTGAAAGCTGAGAGCCTGTAAACCCATCGCGAGTAGGTAGCGCAGCCCTTTAGGGCTGCCCGGCAAAGCCTTCTGAAGGCCTGCGCTACAGCGATTGGTTCACAGGCTCGGAGAGCTGGCAGCATTTCAAGACTGCGGGCTGGCGATGACGGACCGTTTGAACCGACGAGACTTTCTCTTCTTCAGCAGCGCCCTGGCGACGGGCATCACGCTCGGCGAACTGGGCCGCCAGCAGCTCGCCCGCGCCGACGAACGTGCTGCGCGCTGGAGAGATCCCGGCGTAGAAACCTGGGCCACCAGCGTCTGCCGGGAATGCCCCGCAGCCTGTGGCGTGCGGGTCCGCCTCGTCGACGACATACCGGTCAAGCTCGAGGGCAATCCGCTCTGCCCCATCAGCCGCGGGCGCCTCTGCGCAAAGGGACAGGCGGCCATCGAATCGTACTTCGACCCGGACCGGCTCACCGGCCCGGCTCGCCGGGTGCGAGTCGGAG
>CAZCEL010000517.1:0-3517 GCA_964497175.1 uncultured Bifidobacteriaceae bacterium | reverse complement strand
AGGTCTGGCGCACCAGATTCTTCTGGAGAAAGATCCCGGAACGGACGAGCGCGGACACGGGCCGACGCCGCAGCCGCGGCACGTGCCTGGCGAATTGGCGTTCCGTCGAGCGGTGGAAGAGTTCTGGTTCGAGGCGTACCATGTCGCCAAGTATCTTGCCAGACGGGAGCTCTGGCTCGCGAAGTCGAGAGACTGGGCGACCAAGCAACTCCTGTTGAGGATGATCGACTGGCACGAACAGGTCGTTCGCGGACGCATGCCCGATGCAGACTGGGCCGGTCAGCGGGCGGGCGTCGGCGCCGATACCTGGCGGGCCCTCTACCAGACGTTCGGATCCTTCGAGCACGAGCACGCCTGGCGCGCCGCGCTCTCGACGATGGATCTGTTTCGCCGGCTGGCCGTCGAGGTCGCGGCAGGTGCGAGCCTCACATATCCAGCCGAGCTGGACAGGAGCGTCTCTGAGTACATCCAGGCCTTGCGGGATCGCCACCCCGTCGCCCGAGATGACGCGGCCGAACACCCTTGAGTCTCCCGTCTCGAGCGTGTCGGCGGGCGTAACAATGCTGCAGCTGTATGCCAGCGCTGAACTCACCTGAGAGGGCCATCACGACGCGCTCGTGCGGCGCGCTGTTGGACCACTGCCGATCGGCGGCGAGTGAGTGCGGGCCGCACGAGCTGGCTGGGTCGGCAGATGCCGGCTGCAGGGGAGTTGAGCGGTGTCGGTTGCCTTGGGTGATACGCTTCACAACGTGGTCGACACCACACGCGAGAAGCTGCTGTCGTTCATGCGTCAGGACCTCTATGCCGTTCAGGCGTCGGTGTCGACCCTTGGGGCACCGCAGGCAGCGATCGTCGGCGTCGTTGTGAGCGATCGGTTCGAGGTGTTCTTCGACACGCTCGCTGGCTCGCGCAAGGCTGTCAACCTTCGTCACAATCGAGCGGCCGCGCTGGTGATCGGCCCCGCGGCAGCTGGCTCTCAGCGCACCGTCCAGCTCGAGGGTGTGACCGATGAACCGAGCGGCGCGGAGCTGGAGCGGCTCCTCGAGCTCTATTTCGTGAGGTTTCCTGACGGACGCGAGCGCCAAGCGTGGCCGGGGATTACCTACCTGCGGGTGACGCCCACCTGGCTCCGGTACAGCGATTTCTCGGTCGACCCGCCCGAGATTCTCGAGTTCCGCGCTGCGGATCTCAGATAGAGGCTCAGCAACGTCGATCAGCCGAGCCATCCCGGATCCGCCGGATCCCTCGGCATAGGGCGACTACACAGGAAGTGTGACCATCGGCCTGCCCGCGCACGGTCTGAGCCAGGCGAGTATCACCTTTGGTCGGCCGGCGCGTCGACCGTGCTTGCCCTCTACACATGAATCGGTGATCATTACACACGGAGGCTCCATGCGCACGAACATCGACATCGACGACGAGCTCATGCGCGAAGCGATGCGCGCGAGTGGAGCGGCGACCAAGCGTGCCGCTGTCGAACAGGGCCTCCGAATGCTGGTCCAGGTCCGCAGTCAGCGCGCGATCAGGCGGCTCCGGGGGAAGGTGAAGTGGACCGGAGACCTCGCCGCCAGCCGGCTCGGCCGCGCCTGGGCCGGCCGGTAACGACATGGTGATCGTGGACACGACCGTCTGGGTCGACTACCTGAATGGCCTGAGCACGCCAGAAGTCGCGTGGTTCGATCGAGAATCGGCGCGTCAACGCCTTGGGCTCCTCGATGTGACGGTGTGCGAAGTGCTCCAGGGCGTATCGACCGATGCGGTCGCCGCGCGAGTCCTTCGGGGGCTGCGCCGCTTCGAGATCTTCGACACCGGCGGCGTGGCTCTCGCGAAGGCGGCCGCGCGAAACCATCGGACGCTGCGCGCTCACGGGCGGACGGTCCGGAAGACGATCGATTGCCTCATCGCGACGTTCTGCCTCGAGCACTCGCACGCCCTGCTGCATTGCGATCGCGATTTCGACGCTTTTCAGGACGTTCTCCACCTGCAAGTCGTTCACGTGGGCGGGTCGCGGTTGGCCACCTCGTAGCTGGTCGAAGGCGTGCCCGCGCCCGCACAGCGGCGGCGCTGGACATTCGCGGCGCTGCTCCGCGATGCGGAGACGGTGGCGCGGGCGCTGCTTGAACGTTTTCGCCCGGGCGATCACGTCGCGGTGTGGGCGGCCAACAGCCCTGAGTGGGTCTTGTTGGAGTTCGGTACCGCGCTCGCGGGGATGACGCGCGTCACCGTCAATCCTGCATATCTCGCGAACGAGCTGCGCTGTGTGCTGCGCCAGTCACGGGCGGTGGGGTTGTTCGTGATGCCGATCTATCGCGGGCGCTCGCTCCTCGAAGTGGTGACGCACGTGCGGCCGGAGCTGCCGCTCTTGCGCGATGTGATCTCGCTCGACGATTGGGATGCGTTCGTCGCTTCCGGGTCTTCGGCGCAGCCGCTGCCGTGCGTCGCGCCGGAGGACATCGCGCAAATCCAGTACACGTCGGGCACGACAGGGTTCCCGAAGGGCGCACAGCTGCCCCATCGCGGCCTCGCCAACAACGGCCGCTTCTACGCCCGGCGCATCGGTGCCGGCGTCAGTGACGTGTGGGTGAATCCGATGCCCATGTTCCACGCGGCAGGGTGCGGTCTGGTGACGCTCGGCGCCCTGCAAACGGGCGGCACGCACATCCTGCCACCGGGATTCGATCCTGGTCTGATGCTCGAGTTGATCGCAGCCGAGCGCGGAACGATTACCCTCTCGGTGCCGACGATGTTGATCGCGATGCTCGAGCGTGCCGAACCGGCGCGGTGCGATCTCGCGTCCTGGCGGCTGGCCACGCTCGGTGGAGCGCCTGTGCCGATCGAGCTCGTGCATCGCGCCGAGCGCATGCTCGGGTTGAAATTAGTGGGAATTGGCTTCGGGCAAACCGAAGCGTCGCCCTTCGTCACGCACACCTATGCCGACGATCCGCATCCGGAGTGGGCGTCGACGGTTGGGCCGCCGCTCCCGCAAACCGAAGTGAAGGTCGTCGGGCTCGGCGATGGCGATCCGCTGCCAATCGGCACTCTCGGCGAGCTGTGCGTGCGCGGCTGCCTCCTCGATCAACGCCGCAGCCACGATCTTCGACACGCTGAGTAGATTGCCGACTGCTTGTTGGGCGGACGAACGGCCACGACGAAACACGACAACCAAAACGAGATTACGGATTCAGACGTGGTCCACGTTCTCGGCGAGCGCCCCCAACCGCACGAACGATAACTTCGCGTCATCAAACGTATGGTAAACGTGACACGCCACCTTCGGGACGTACATCCGGCGGAGGCCTGGCACACCAGCCTGTGGGTACCTCGAGCCCGCACCCGGAAGCAGCGCCACCACCTTCAGGGCCTGGTCGAGTTCGTCGGCGAACACCTCGGTGTGGTCGCGATTCTCAAGCCACCAATCCTGTTCGCGCCGTACATGACGGCGGGCCGTCGCGGTGAATCGCACGCGGCGGGGCGTCAACGCGAACGCAGCTCTTTCAGAATCTCCTCGGCATCGACC
>CAZCEL010000516.1:0-3521 GCA_964497175.1 uncultured Bifidobacteriaceae bacterium | reverse complement strand
CGAGCGCCGCGCGCGAGGCCGACTCGAAGTCGTCTGCGCCCGGCCTGTTCGGCGTGCGCGCTGGGTTCAGGTGCACGTGGGTGTCTATTCCTCCCGGAAGCACCAGCTTGCCGTTCGCGTCGAACGTGCGGGCCCCGCGCGCCGGCGTGAGATTGCGGCCGATCTCGGCGACCTCCCCGCCGCGGATGCGCAAGTCGGCGTGGAGACGGCCGATCACGCCGTTGCTGATGAGGATCTCCGCCGGTTCCTGGGCGAGGACCGGGAGCGCGGCCCAGAGCGCGAGGAGGGCAGCGCGCACACGGCGCACACGTTCGTCCTTGGAGCTGACTGGAGTCTTCATGCATCCCACCGTCGTGGGACTTCCGCCCGGCCATCTTGAGCCGCGCGGCTCGGTGACATCCTCGCACAAAACAGGAGCTCCAACGGCTCAGTAGCGGTACCTAGAAAGCGCCCATTCTAAAGCGATTTTTCAGCTGCGTGTAGCATCGGCGCGCCAGCCCGACTGCGAGCCACGCGACTCGCGAAGGCCGAAAAGCGCCTCGCAAGGGGCGACACCGCGCGGGGATGGGGTCCCCGCGCGCCCTGACGCCGGACGAGATCCCTGGAGAGGCGCTTTTCCGCGTCGTCGGCTTGGAGGGCAGGCGCGGCATGCTACACGAAACTGAAAATCGCTCTCTATGGTATTTGCCACGACCTGCCGGCAGCGTCCATGTCGTAAACTCATCGGAAACGCCACCGTGGCGACTCGGATCGCACCGGGCCTCTCGCCGGCAGGCGTCAGAGACATTCCTTGCTCACCCGACGCAGCCTCCTGCTCACGGCCGGCACGGCGCTTCTGCCAGGACGCGTCGCTCCAGCTCAAACGCAGCCGGGCGCCACGGGCGTCTTCTATGACCCCGCGATGCTCCGCCACGAGCCACCTGTCGACCATCCGGAAAGCCCGAAGCGGCTCGCCGCCGTCATCGAAACGGTGCGGGCGCTCGAGCGGCGCGGCTCGCTGTCAATCTCTGCACCGAAACCCGCCACGGAAGACGATGTGCTGCTCGTGCACACGGCCGAGTACCTGAAGAAGGTCAGAGCAGAGATCGGCGCGGGCAGGCGAACCTTGAGCACCGGCGATACTGACGTGTCGCCCGGCTCGTTGACCGCGGCCTTCGCCGCTGCCGGCGCCGTATTGGCCGGCGTCGACGCTGTCATGTCCGGGGCGGCTCGGACGGCCTTCTGCGCCGTCCGGCCGCCCGGGCACCACGCCTCCCAGGCACGAGGCATGGGGTTCTGCGTGTTCAACAACATCGCCCTCGGCGCTCGTCACGCGCGAAGACGTCATGGCGTCGAGCGGATCCTGATCGCCGACTGGGACGTGCACCACGGCAACGGCACGCAGGACGTCTTCTGGAGCGACGGTTCGGTCCTCTTCTTCGACACCCACCAACACCCGTGGTATCCGGGCACGGGCCTCGCCAGCGAGACCGGCGAGGGCAAAGGCAGCGGCCTCATCGTCAACAACCCGTTCCCGTCAGGCTCGGGAAGAAGGGAAGTCGTGGCGGTCTTTCGAGAGAAGCTGGTGCCGGCCGCGGCACGGTTCCGGCCGCAACTGGTGATGGTGTCGGCAGGCTTCGACTCGCGGGCGGGCGACCCGCTCGGCCAGTTCACGCTGACCGACGAGGACTTCGCCGACCTGACGGACATCGTCCTCCAGATCGCGCGAGAGCACGCGCGAGGCCGGCTCGTGTCGGTGCTCGAAGGAGGCTACTCGCTCGACGGCCTGCAACGGGCCGTTGGCTCGCACGTCGCGCGGCTGGCAGCCTGATCCGGCGCCGCCGATCAGGGCAGGGTCAGTCCCGATCCTTGGCCCAGTAGCGCGAGTACTCGTCCAGAAACGTCAACGACTCGAACGTCTTCATCCGATCGACGAACAGGATGCCGTCCAGGTGGTCGGTCTCGTGCTGGATCACGCGCGCGGGAAAGTCGCGCGCGCGCAGCTCCATCCGCTCGCCGTGCCGGTCGAACGCACGCAGCCTGATCTCGCGCGCGCGCGGCACGCGGCCTCGAATGTCCGGGATGCTGAGGCAGCCCTCCCAGTCCTCGACGGTGTCGGGTCCGAGTGGCTCGATCTCCGGATTGAGGACGGCGATCGGATCAGAGTGGGCTTCTCCTTCTTCCCCGGAGTCGAGCGTCGCGACGAACACGCGGAGGTCGCCGTGCACCTGGGGCGCGGCCAGCCCGACGCCGTGATACTCAGCCATCGTCTCGATCATGTCGTCGATGAGCTTCTGCACGGCCGCATCCTTGATGCGGCCGCGCTCGACGGCTCGAGCTCTGGCGCGCAGCACCGGATGCCCCATGCGCGCCACCTTCAGGATGGACATGTGCCGGGAATTATACTGTCAGGGCGATCCTCCGATGGCCTCCGTCCCCGCGCATCTGCACGACGACCCGCACGCGTTCCGCTTCTGTCCCCGGTGCGGCGCGGCGCTCGAGCGCCGCGTGCTCCGGACCGGCGAACCCGAACGCCTCGTCTGCCCCGCCTGCACGTTTGTCTTCTACCTCGATCCCAAGGTGGCTGTCGGCACGATCGTCCGGGCGGACTCGGGGCAACTGGTCCTGGTCCGGCGCGCCATCGAACCGGGCTTCGGCAAGTGGGTGTTTCCCGGAGGGTACGTCGATCGCGGCGAGCCCCTCCCGGACGCGGCCGTGCGGGAAGCGCGCGAAGAGTCCGGGCTCGAGGTCAGGCTGGACGGCCTCGTCAACATCTATTCCTACGCGGGACGCACGCCGGTGATCGTCGTGTACGCCGCGACGGCCGTCGGCGGCGAGCTCCGCATCGACGACGAAGGTCTGGAGATCGCGCTCTTCCGCGCTGAACAGATTCCCTGGGAGACGTTGGCCTTCCGGAGCACGCGCGAGGGCCTCCGGGACTATCTGGCGGGGCTCCTGCATCCCCTCACACCGTAAGCCGATTTGCTCGAAAACCAAGGCGGACGCGCGATGCCCGGCCGACAGAACTCGCCGCGGCGCGACAGTTCCGTAATTCTCGGGCGCGCTGAACGGCGAGCGCAGCGAGTGGCGTCAATGAGGACACTAACCCTGACAGTTTTGATCGCGGCGGCCACGCTCGGGACCGGCTGCACCTCGTTTCAACGCAGCAGCCCCGCCGCGCCAAGCCCGACGGCCCCCGGGGCCCCGTCGACGCCCTCGCTGCTGGGCACGTGGAGCTCGGCGCCCAACGTGCGACTGAACTCGTGCAGCAGCTTTCAATGGGAGATCACGAGCCAGACGGCCATCTCGATCACCGGAACGTTCTCGGCGGTCTGCGACGGAGGCGTCACCGGGTCCGGCGTCGCGACGGGAACCATGGTCGACGCCTACACCGCTCGCATCGAGGTGTCGGGCACTGCGAACGTTCCAGGCGTGGGCACGTGCCCCTTCGAGCTGCGCGGAACGGGCTACATAGAGGACGACGCGATTCGTATCCCGTACACCGGCGCCACATGCCTGGGACCTGTCCAGGGCGAGGAGAC
>CAZCEL010000515.1:0-3522 GCA_964497175.1 uncultured Bifidobacteriaceae bacterium | reverse complement strand
CGATCTTGCTGGCCTTGATGCACGGCACCCACACGTCCCCGCGCACATCGTCGACGGCGATGTTCCGGGTTTCACAGCCGTGGGTCGGCAGCCGGTAGAAGGTCCACGCTTCGCTCTTGGGATCGAACCTCGCCACGCGGTCGTCAGTCAGCAGGTTCGTCCACACCACGTGGCTCTTGTCGACGACGAGGAAGTACGGCGTGGAGTCGAACGGCAGCTGATAGTAGTTCGCCTTCCGCGACTTGATGTCGATCCTGGCGATCGCCGCCGCG
This sequence comes from uncultured Bifidobacteriaceae bacterium, assembly GCA_964497175.1. Taxonomy (GTDB): domain Bacteria; phylum Acidobacteriota; class Vicinamibacteria; order Vicinamibacterales; family CAVVIG01; genus CAZCEL01. The sequence continues at coordinate 3,250 of CAZCEL010000515.1, read as the reverse complement.
TGGAAGAGCGGCACCCACACGGTGTTCCCGTTCTTGTCCGCGCCAAGCCGCCGCGGGCCGATGGCGCCGGGCACCGTGTTGATGTGGCTCCACTTGAGCGCGCCCACCTCCTCGTAGAACTCACGGTCGGCTGGCAGCGCCAGTTCCGCGCGGGCGGCCGCTCCAGGTGGATCGAGCGGCACTTCGTGCGACTTGCCCGTTTTGATGTCGACCATCGTGAGGATGTCGGCCCAATAGGTGGTCCACCAGCCGTTTCCATCGGCGTCGCCCGCGACGCCGTAGCTGTTGCCGTCGGCCGGCGTCAGGCTCTGGAAGTACTTCCACTTCTTGGTGGCCGGGTCGAAGCGCATCGCTCCGTACCGGCTCGCCGCCCACACGAATCCCTTCGAGTCGACGTCGGTCGTGAGCCTCGCGCCGCCAGTGCGCGGAGGCGGGACGAAGAGCTCGAACGTCTCGGTCGCCGGATCGATCTTGCCGAGATTGCCGAACGTGTCGAACCAGAGGTTCCCCTTGCCGTCCCTCCCGCCGATCCCGTGAGCGCGAAGATCCGAGTTCGCGCCGGGCGCCCGCCACCGGTAGCCGGTCACCTGACCGCTCCTGTAGTCGACCTTGGTGATCGTGCGCGCTCCGCCCATCGAGGACTCGGTCACCCAGGCGTTGCCGGTCAGATCGATGTTGAGATCGTGGGTGCCCGTGGCACCGTGCTGGCCGCTTGCCGGCCCTTTCGACCAGTCGACGCCGTCGGCCCAGGCCAGCTCGCTCGTGTGTCTGGCCGGCGGTATGGCGTACTCGGTCATGACGACCCGCGCGGCGTCGCCCGTCGGCCGCGGATGTGGCTTGAAGGGGAGCGGCGAGGATCCGGGCCCGCGAACGCGCGCCAGGTACTTCGCCAGCTCGACCTTGTGAAACGCCAGCGTGGACGCCAGCGGGCGTCCGCTCTCGTCGCCGTCGGCGAGGGCATCGGTTCCCATCAAGCCGTCCATGCGCTCGATGATCGCCTGCCATCCCTGCTCGTCGAACGGGCTCAGCAGCGCGAGGCTGAGCGAGTGGCACTCGCTGCAGTTCACGCGGAAGAGCTCCTTCATGCGCTTGTCGGCACGCGTGGTCGAGGGAAGCGCCGCCAGCCATTCCGACGAGGTCAGCTGCGGCGTGAAGTCTTCCAGCGTGTCGAGCGTGAAAGCGTGGCGCGCAGGCCGCGCCGCGTCGACCTTCAGTTGAGCGGAGGCCGTCGCATAACCCACCGCCTGGGCCCATACCTGGTACGTGCCGTCGGGGAGCCGCGGGAAGACGAACTCGCCCTTCTCGTCACTGAGCACGGTCGTCGTGATGGTGCTGCCCGCCTCGCGTGCCGAGACCGTCACGCCCTCGAGCGCCTGGCCTTTCACCCAGCGAGTGCTGCCCGCCAGGATGCCGCCAGAGGTCTGAGCCCGCACCGCCACTGCGAGCAGCCCCAGTGTGAGAGCAACCGCCGCGAACACGACGATCTTCTCTCTGCGCATGCTGCCTCCCTTGCCGAATCCGCCTGGCACTCCCCGGGGTCCGAGTGAACTCCAGCGTCGCGACCCGTATCCACGATCAGCGCGCGGTCGATGTCGGTCGCTGAACGGGCGTCACCGTCCTGAGATACGCCATGATCTGGTCAATCTGCGCACTCGACAGCGCGTACTGCCAGCCCGGCATCCTCCGCGATCCCTTGAGAATCTTCTCGCGGTAGCCGGCCTCCCCGACTGCCTTGATGCGTTCGGCATCGAGCCCGGGCACCGGCGCGCGCGGTCCCTGGTCGTGGCAATACGCGCAACGCTGCACGACCAGGCGCCGGCCCTCGAGCTCGGTCTCCGAGAGCGCAGCGGGAGTGACGACCCGCTTCATGTCGTAATCGGTGCGCTCCACCACGACCGACGGGGCCGTCTGGGCCATCAACGCCGCGGCGAAGAGAAACGCGCCTGGAACCACAACCAGACCCACCGCCCGGTGACGTCGTTGCATTGCCTGCCCCGCAGAGTGAATGCGATGTGATGATGAGAATGCCGCTGCCAAGTGCCCGCAGTCAATCCTCATTTGTCTCCGAGACACTTTGCGACAATCGGCCGGTGCGGCGGTGGGCGGACCTCAGCCATGTCCCTTGCCGCTACGCGATGATGCCCTTTCGAACCGCGTAGAGCACGATCTCTGCGGTGCTATGCAGATTGAGCTTCTGCATCAGATTCGCGCGGTGAGTTTCGACGGTCGACAGCCCCACCTCGAGTTGCGTCGCCACCTCCTTGTTGGAGCGTCCTTCGGCCAGCAGCTGCAGGACTTCCTTCTCCCGATCGGTGAGCAAATCGAAGGAGTCCGTCAGCCCCCGCGCTTGCAGACGGCGGACATAGTCTTCGACCAACACGGCTGTCACGGCCGGGCTGAGGAACGGTCTCCCTGACGCGACGGCTTGGACAGCCGGGAGCAGGTCCTCGTCGGTCGCGCTCTTCAGGAGGTAGGCCCGGGCCCCAGCCGCCAGGGCTCGGATGATGTAGGACTCGTCCGCGTGCATGCTGAGGATGATCACGGCTGGCGGCCTCTCGAGCTTCTGAGTCCGGGCGGCGACCTCGATTCCATTGAGCTTCGGCATCCCGATGTCAAGGATCACGAGAGCGGGGCGGTGCTCCTCGCTGAGGCGTACTGCCTCGAGGCCATCGGCGGCTTCAGCCACCACCGTGTGTCCGGCCTCTTCCAGCAGGCTGCGCAACCCTCGGCGGACGATGCCGTGGTCGTCAGCGAGCAGCACGCGCAAGGGATACCTCCGCCGACGCCGCTGGCCAGGGGAGACGAATCGCCAGCTTCGTGCCTCCACCTTCGACGTTCCCGATCGTCATCATGCCGTGCAATTCTCTGACGCGCTCTTCGATGCCGTGCAACCCGAGGCCCGTGCCGAGCCGGGCGGAATCAAAACCGACGCCGTCATCGGCCACTGCCACTTCGAGCTGGTCGTCCTGCCTCGTGACCATCACGCTGATGGCACGCGCTTTCGCATGCCGGACACAATTGGTCAGCGCCTCCTGAACCGCCCGATATACACAGGTCCGGTATCGGTCCGGCAACATGTCGAAATCACCATCCACATGCGTGTCGACGCTCACGCCGTACCGGTTTGTGACGTCGCGGCCATGCCATTCCAGCGCCGCCTGCAACCCGAAGTCATCCAGCATGCTCGGACGCAGACCGAGCGCCAGATCCCGGACCGTGCGGAAGATGCTGTCTACCAGTTTCTTGGATT
>CAZCEL010000514.1:0-3526 GCA_964497175.1 uncultured Bifidobacteriaceae bacterium | reverse complement strand
CCGGTCTGCTGTACGTGCGCCGCGACAAGATCGCGAACTGCTGGCCGCTTCAGGCCGTCAACGAACGGCTGACGAACGACATCCGGAAGTTCGAGGCCATCGGCACGAGCCCGGCGGCCGCCAAGGCGGCCATCAACGAGGCGCTCGCTTTCCATCAGGCCATTGGCGGGGAGCGCAAGGCGGCGCGGCTGCGCCACCTGACGCTGCGCTGGGCGAATCGCCTCAAGCAGCACGCGCGCGTGACGATCCACTCGAGCCTCGAGCCGGGGCAGACGTGGGGACTGGCCTACATGAGCATCGAGGGCATGGAGCCGCGGGCGGTGTCGGCGTACCTGTGGGACAAGTACCGCATCATCGCGAACGCGATGGTCCAGGGCCAGCTGCCCGCTGCGCAGTTTCCTTACCAGGGCATCCGCATCACGCCGAACGTGTACACGACGCTCGAGGAGATCGACACCTTCGCCGGCGCGATCGAAGCGCTTCTGAAGACGGGGCTCCCGGCAACCCCGCGCGCCGGGGCGTAGCGTCTAATCGCTCACGCGGGCGCCGAGCAGGCCCGCGTGTCTTCGGCCGTGACTGGCTGCGCGTCGAACAGGAGCAATCTCCTGTGCTGGGAGCCGCCGCGACATCAGCGGCGCGCCGCACGCCGGTAGACGGAATCCCTTGGGAAATCCTTGCGCGTGATGAAGTCCCGCACGTCCTGGCTCACTTCCTTGTACTTCTCCATCATCACCCAATGATCGTCGTCGGGATACAGCTTGACGCTCAGGTTGGGGACCCACGTGTCCAGGCCGCTGAGATTACCGCTCAACAGGGCCGCATCCCTCATGCCCCAGATGACGAGTGTCGGCACCTTGATGATTGTTGACTTGGCCCCCTCGGTGACGTCCTTCGCCGACCAGGACTGCCGGACCATCGAGGCCGGGTGTCGATCGTTGAACGGCGGGTTACGGTGATTGGCGCGGTAGTAGTTGAGACCGGCCGTGGTCGAGCCCGGCTGCGACCACGCGTCGATCCACTTCTGCCGGTCTTCCTCGGTGTAGTGACCGTTCCTGACTTGCGCGTCGACAAAGCCGGCATGGGCGCGGCGGACGCCACTTTCCCGGGTGTCTTTCTCGTCCACCGGGGTTTCGCCGGGCGCCAGGTAGCCGGTGAACACGAAATGGTAGTTGCTGGCGTATCGCTGCGCGGGATTCTCCCGCAGCTCCCGCTCCGAGACGAACGGATGGGCCCCGTTGATGATGATCAGCTTGTCCAGCATCTCGGGGTGATACATGGCGAAGACCCACGCGATGTTGGCACCCCAGTCGTGCGCGACGAGGACGAACTTTCTGCCCTTCCCGCCAACCTTCTCGGCGAACTGACGCACGTCCTCGACGAGATGCTTCATCCTGTATGGCTCGACGCCTTCCGGCTTCGACGACAGGTTGTATCCCCGCAGATCGAGGCCGACGGCCAGATGGTCGCGGCCCATTTCGGCCATCTGATCCTTCCACTGGTACCAGAAGGCGGGATAGCCGTGCAGGAATAGCACAAGGGGACCCTGGCCCACGCTCGCATAGTGGAGGCGAACGCCATTCACGTCGGCGTAGTGGTCCTCGAATGCGACCTTCGTGCTCTGCGCGCGGGTGATGGACGCCAGACTCCACAGCAGAAGGCCTCCGATAATCAGCGCCCTGTTTCGCATGCCTTGCCCTCCATCAGAGGCTGACATGATCCCCTCGACGCGCGATTTCGACAATAGCCCATCTATGGCAGCGTGAGCGGATACGTTCGCAACCTGGTTCCCGAGGACTAGAGGAGACCCCCGGAGACTCCTGACTTCGCTTCTCAAGGCGTCAAGGCGTCTGGATCGGTCCGGGGCGCGACTTCAAGAAGGCGGATTGGGAACCGCTCTACCGCCCGGCTTCGTCGAGGAGCACCTGCAAGAACTGACGGTCGGCTGCGTCGGATGGGCGGAGCGTGTTCTTCGTCCGGATCAGCGTGCGCGGGCTGGCCACCGGCACGGGCACGTCCGCAAACAGGATCACGACGGCGTCGCGGCTGGCGTCGGCGTAATCGACGCCGCACGCCCGCGCCATCAGATCCACCACGATCTCGTCGGCGACGCGCACGACCGAGTAGCGGGCCACGTCCTCGTCGGCGACGTCGTTGACGGCCTTGTCTTCGAGAATCTGAAGGGCCTCGCGCACACGTGCGACATTCTCGGAGCCCGCGTCGATGAGCAGATCGATGTCCTTGGTGGTGCGCGCGCCGCCATGCGCGATGACGGCGAACCCGCCGATCAGCACATATCTGGCCTGGTGTGTGTTCAGGGCACGGGCGAGGCGGACGAGGTCGTCGAGCTGCGGCTCACGTGCGTACGAGCCATCATGCGCGTCATCCACGCGTCGGCCTCCTCGAAACTGCGAAATCGATAGACACCGCGAGGTACGAGGGCGCCCGTGCGGCGCACGGAGGCCAGCATGCGCTGCAGGGCCGCCGGGTCGCGCCCCTCGGTCCGGCGATGGCCAACCCGTTTCTCCACGGGCTGATGATAGCAGGAGTCGCCTTGACGCCGTTGACGGTCGCGTAGGCGCGGGCCCGTGTCCACCTCCCGCAGGATGCGGCCATCGGCTGCCGCGGCTCCTGTCGTCGACGCTCATGGCTGCTCCAGGCTGGCTGCACCCGCGTAATCGGACGAACCCGTATAATCCCCACCGATGGGGCTCGCGCCCGGCACGCGATTCGGTCCGTACGAAGTCGCCGCCCAGATTGGCGTGGGCGGGATGGGGGAAGTCTACCGGGCGACGGATACGAATCTGAAGCGGGCCGTGGCCCTCAAGGTGCTGCCTGCGACGGTGGCCGCCGACGGCGAGCGGCTGGCCCGGTTCCAGCGCGAGGCGGAGGTGCTGGCCTCGCTCAACCATCCGAACATCGCCGCCATCTATGGCCTGGAGCGATCCGGCGCCACAACGGCGCTCGTCATGGAGTTGGTCGAGGGCGACGATCTGTCGCAGCGGATCGCGCGCGGCGCGATCCCGCTCGATGAGGCGGTACCGATCGCGAAGCAGATCGCCGAGGCCCTCGACGCCGCGCACGCGCACGGGATCATTCATCGCGATCTGAAGCCCGCGAACATCAAGGTGCGAAGCGACGGGACGGTGAAGGTGCTCGACTTCGGGCTGGCGAAGGCGATGGAGCCGGCGGACGTCATCTCGCCGAGTCTGTCGCGGTCGCCGACGCTCACCACACCGGCCGATCTTCGGTACGGCGGGCAGGGGATGACGCACGCGGGGATGATTCTCGGGACCGCGGCGTACATGAGTCCGGAGCAGGCGCGTGGGAGGCCCGTGGACAAGCGCGCGGACTTCTGGGCGTTCGGGTGCGTGCTCTACGAGATGCTGACGGGGCGCCGCTCGTTCGACGGCGAGGACGTGACGGAAATGCTGGGCGCGGTGGTGCGCCTGGACCCGCCATGGGAGGCGCTTCCCGCCGACCTGCCGGTTCCGGTCCGCACGCTGCTGCAGAGTTGTCTGGTGAAAGA
>CAZCEL010000513.1:0-3531 GCA_964497175.1 uncultured Bifidobacteriaceae bacterium | reverse complement strand
TCCGGCCGACGGACAACCTCCAGGCCTATGACGTCTTTCTGCGCGGCCGGAGCTACGCGCGCCGCCAGTCTCGCATCGATCTCGAAGTCGCCATGCAGATGTTCGAGCACGCCGTCGCCCTCGATTCCTCATTCGGTCTTGCGCATGCCGGGATCGCTGCAACGGCCGCCCAGTACTTCTACTTCTGCGATCGGTCCCAACGGTGGATAGAGCGGGCCAAGGAAGCGACGACGGTCGCTTCCCGACTGGCTCCCGGCGCCCCGGAGGTGCTGGTCGCGCAGGCATGGCTCGCGCAGGGCGAAAAAAGATTCGACGAGGCCGAGGCGGACGTGCGCGCGGCGGTCCGCATGAATCCTGACGTCGAGAGCGGCTACTACCTGTTGACGCGAGTTCTGTTCCTGGCGGGCAAGTACCACCAGTTGATGGAGATCAGCGAGCAGGCCCTTGCGCATGGGGCCGAGGACTACAGAGTGTGGATACCCATCCGAAACGCCTGCCGGGCTCTCGGCAGAGAGCAGCAGGCGCGCATCCTCGTGCAGCGTGAGATCCAGATCTTCGCCCGGCAGGTCGAGCGAGTGCCGGAGGACGCGCGCGCGCGTGTGCTGTTGGCAACCGACTACGCGTTTCTGGGCCGCGTGGAGGAAGCTCGCCGCGAGTTGCAGCTCGCCCTGACCTTACGCCCGAACGACGGAATACTGCTGTACGACGCCGCGTGCGCGCTCTGCATGCTCGGGCAGAAGGTGGAGGCGATACAGGCGCTGAAGAACGCGCTGGACGCAGGCTTCCGCCCGCACACCGGATGGGCGCGACAGGACCCCGACCTTGCCCTTCTCCACGGCGACCCGCAGTTCGAGGAAATGTTTCCGCAAGAGGCCGGCGAGTAGCGACCCGCGCGCGACAGACAACGCTGCGACAGACGCGCAGCGGCCATCACCGAAATCCACGCGACCGAATCACTCCTCAGCCTCGATCGCGCCTCCTGTGTGCAGCACTGGCCCAGGCCGGCAACACCGGCCGTCCTCTTCCCGGGTGTGCGAGATTCTGTCGGCATCCACCCAGCGGACCGGTCGTGCAGCAGCTCCCGATCTACATGCGGGCGGGCGTCGCACACGTCTGGTTGCTCAATCCGCTCCTTCGTACGCTCGAAATGCTGCGGCTGGAGCAGGGACATTGGATCGTGGCGGCTACGCACGGCGGGGAGGAAGAGGTCGTGAGCGTCGAGCCGTTCGCCGCTGTCCCTATGGAGCTGTCCCGGGTCTGGCCCGGCTGATTTCGGCCGAGCCAGCCGCCGCGAGGCGATCTGTTCCGCCGTAGCTTTCATGACGTAGATGCCAACGACGGGACGACCGGATCGGCGTGGAGTACAGGCAATGGGCGTAGAATCACACGCGCATGACGATCGGCCCGGGCACCCGTGTCGGTCCGTATGAGGTGACCGCGCTCCTCGGCGAGAGGGGCATGGGCAAGGTCTGGCGCGCGCGGCACCTGCTGGAAGCAGCCGAGGCGATCATGGTGCCGTTCGTGGTGCTGGGCGAGCTCCGCGCCGGCTTCGCTCGCGGCCGCCGGCAAGCCGAGAACGAGGGTACGCTTCGCCGGTTCCTGTTGAAAGAGGGTGTGCGGGTCCTGTTCGCTGACGATCAGACGACCCACCACTACGCGTCGGTCTTCCGGCAGCTCAAGCGACAGGGCACACCCATTCCGACCAACGACATGTGGCTGGCGGCGCTGGTCCTGCAGCACAATCTCGCGCTGCATGCTCGAGACAGGCACTTCGATCGCCTTCCGCAGCTCGTGCGTGTTTGAGCAGCGCCCGGGCTTCACGGTTTGAAGATCAAGGACGCCACGCTTTGTGTCGCCACTGTGCGCCGGCCATCTGGAGGCCTCGACCGAAGCGATTGGCGCAGGTCCCGCGTCACCGCGCAGGGTACCAATTCGCCAGGCGCACCTCGATCCCCGATCCCTTCAAGGCGCCCGCGAACGCCTCGAGTCCTGCCGCGATCGCCCCTGGCGTGCCGGCCGGGGCCTTCGGGTTCGTCAGCCTGGCGACGTACGGCTGATCGTAGTGATACGGGTACACCACCTTCGGTCTGACGATCTTCACGCAGTCGGCGGCAGCCGCCGGCTGCATCCGGCCCGCCGGCAGCAAGGTCGGGACGAACGCCACCTCGATGTTCTTCAGCGCCTGGATCTCCGGCACGCACTCGGTGACGCCCGCGAAATAGATCCGCTTGCCGCCGAGCGTGACGACATAACCGTTCGCCTCACCCTTGGGATGGTACGGCTCGCCTAGGCTGAGGTCGTACGCGCCGATAGCCTCGACGGCGATACCGACGGCGGTCGTGCGCTCGCCGTTGGGGAGCACGATGCCGTCGGGAATCTTGGGCTTCGCGGAGGCCGGGATGACGATCGGCGCTCCCGGCTTGCGAAGCTGCCCGATGGCCTTCAGATCCAGATGGTGGCCGACATCGTCGGTCACGAGGATGAGGTCGGCCCGCTTGGCGTTCGCGAGATCGGCCGCGCTCCACGGGTCGACGTGCACGACCGTCCCGCGGTGCTCGAGCTGGACGCTCGAATGGATGAAGGGCGTGATCTCGATGTCGCCGCCGCTGGCTGGAATGCGGTCCGCGGCGGCCGTCATGCTGACGATGGACAGCGCGGCGATGGGAACCAGGGCGCAGAGCCGGGCGATTGCAGGAGTCATGGCAGCTCCTCGGTGTGCCTCAGTGTGCACCTCCGGCCCCGATCCCGCAACAGCAAAGCGCATCATCCAACTGCCACGTCCGCCACGAGCGGGAGGTGATCGGAGGCGACCAGCGACAGGCGCGATCGCGCCAGCTCGACGCCCACCACCTCGAGATGGCCCGCATAGTAGATGTGGTCGAGGTGAAGAATCGGGAACAAGCCTGGATACGTGCGGCGCCTCCTCAGGAACGTTCGAAGGTCGACGCTCTTGAGCCTGGCGCTCAGCAGCTTCGTCGTCAGGCCGCGCATCCACTCGTTGAAATCGCCCAGCACGATCTTGGCGCCGGGGACCGACCGGTCGGACACGATAGACGCGAGTCGCGTGGCCTGGTGCCGGCGCTCGAGAATCGCGGTGCCAAGATGTACGTTGTAGACGTGCAGCCTTGCGCCGCCCAGATCGATGTCGACGCGCTGGAGGCACCGTGCTTCGCACGTTTTCCACGACAGGTCCTGCTGGGCGTGGTAGACGATCGGGAATCGGCTGAGCACGGCGTTGCCGAACTGATGCCCACGGAGGCGGCGGGCCGCAGCCATCACCCAGCCCATGCCGAGCGCCGCCCCGATTTCCTCGACGTGGCTGATGCCCGGTCCCGGGCCAATCACCTCCTGCAGCGCGATCACGTCTGCGCCGATTCCTCGCAGGACGTTCACGATGCGGTCCGGCCTGGTCCGCCGATCCATGCCGCGGCAGCGGTGGACGTTGTAGGTCACGATGCGCAGCGCCGCGCCCGCGCGGTCGCGCTCGCTCGCGGCCCGTCGGTCCGAAGTCACACGCGGTATGATAATCGC
>CAZCEL010000512.1:0-3556 GCA_964497175.1 uncultured Bifidobacteriaceae bacterium | reverse complement strand
GGGTGCTAATGTGTGAGACGTGTCGGATGAGGAGGGGTCATGCGCGCAGCCTTCGCTGCTCTCGTTGCGGCTCTGGTGATCACGTCGGCCGTCGGACCTTCTGCACAAGGCTCTCGAAACTGGGAGGTCGCCTTCCGCGGTTTGCCAGACGCCGGGAACATCGGCGAGCACATGCGTCGGTTGAGCGCCCGCCCACATCACGTGGGCTCCCCGTACGGCAGGGACAATGCCGAGTGGATGGCCGGCAGGCTCAGGGACTGGGGTTGGGACGCCCGGATCGAATCCTACGACGTGCTCTTTCCGACGCCGAAGGAGCGTCTGGTCGAGATGATCGCCCCGACATCGTTCAGGGCCAGCCTCAAGGAGCCCGCAGTTGCTGTCGATCCCACCTCGGGTCAGTCGAGCGAGCAGCTCCCGACGTACAACGCCTATTCGATCGACGGCGACGTCACGGGCCCGCTGGTGTACGTGAACTACGGACGCCCCGCCGATTACGAGGAACTCGAACGGCGCGGCATTTCGGTGCGCGGCGCCATCGTCATCGCCAGATACGGCGCCTCGTGGCGCGGCATCAAGCCGAAGGTGGCTGCCGAGCATGGCGCTGTCGGGTGTCTCATCTACTCGGACCCTGGCGACGATGGGTACGCCATCGATGACGTGTTTCCGAGCGGTCCCATGCGCAATAAGGACGGCGTGCAGCGCGGCAGCGTGGCCGACATGCCCATCTACCCGGGCGACCCGTTGACGCCCGGCATCGGCGCCACCAAGAGCGCGCGAAGACTCGACCGCAAGGACGTTCAGACGTTGACCAGGATTCCGGTCCTCCCGATTTCCTACGGAGACGCGCAGCCGCTGCTGGCGGCCTTGGGTGGTCCGCCGGCGCCCGCCGCCTGGCGGGGGGCGCTGCCTCTGACTTATCGCCTCGGCCCGGGGCCGGCACGGGGTCGCCTGAAGGTGACGTTCAACTGGGATCTGAAGCCGCTCTACAACGTGGTCGCGCGGATTCCCGGATCGACGTTTCCGGATGAATGGATCGTGCGCGGCAATCATCATGATGCCTGGGTGAACGGCGCGCAGGACCCCGGGAGCGGCATGGCGGCCGAGCTCGAGGAGGCTCGCGCGCTCGGCGAGCTCCTGAAACTGGGCTGGCGGCCCAAGCGGACGATCGTCTATGTCGCCTGGGACGGCGAGGAGCCCGGACTGCTCGGCTCGACCGAATGGGTCGAGGATCACGGCGAGGAGCTGCGCCGGAAAGCCGTCGTCTACATCAACAGCGACGGAAACGGCCGCGGGTTCCTGAACGCCGGAGGCTCGCACACGCTCGAGTCGTTCATCAATGCCGTGGCGCGGGATATCGAGGATCCGGACGCGAAGGTCAGCGTCTGGAAACGCCTGCAGGCGTTCCTCATCGCCAACGGCCCCACAGACCGTCGTGCCGAAGCGCGCGCGCGGCCGAACCTGCGCATCAGCTCGCTCGGTTCCGGATCGGACTACTCTCCGTTTCTTCAGCACAACGGCACGCCGACGCTCAATCTCGGGTTCGGCGGCCTCGATGACGACGGGATCTATCACTCGATCTACGACGACATCTACCACTTCAGCACGTTCCTGGACACGGACTTCCGGTACGGGCGGGCGCTCGCCCAGACCGTGGGCACAGCTGTCCTGAGACTGGCCGACGCGGATCTGCTGCCCTTCGAGTTCACCGCGCTGGCCGATACGATTCACACCTACGTGGCGGACGTCCAATCGCTCCTGAAGCGGCGTCAGGAAGAGGTGAAGGAACGGAACAGGAACATCGAGGAGGGCATCTTCACGGCGCTTGCCGATCCGCGTCGCCCGCTTCGAGCGCCCACGGTCGAGCCGCCGGTGCCGGCCATCAACTTTGCCCCGCTCGAGAACGCCGTCAGCGCGCTGGCGCGCGCAGCCGATCGGTACAAGAAGGCCGTGGACGCCGCGCGTCCCCACCTGGCGGGCAACCCCGGCATCGTCAGCGGCGTCAACGCTCGGCTGATGCAGAGCGAGCGGGAGTTGACCGACCCGGCAGGCCTGCCCAGACGCCCCTGGTACCGCCACCTGGTTTACGCCCCCGGGTTCTACACCGGCTACTCGGTGAAGACACTGCCCGGTGTTCGAGAGGCTATCGAAGAGCGCGGCTACGCCGAGGCCGAGCGTGAGGTCGTCCGCGTGGCGAGGGCGATCGATCGCGAGACCGCGCTCGTCGAGGCTGCCTCCGCCGACCTGGAGCGCATCGCCAGGTAAGAGACAATGAAACGGAAGCGGAGCGTAGCGTAGCATCGCCATGCCTTTCCGTTATCTCTTGTCGGTGCTCGCCGGAAATGACGGGGACGACGTCCGTGTCACGTTGAAGAGAAAGCTTCAAGCAGGCGAGGGTCTGGAGCGCGGATTCGCGCACGATCCTCGCGTCTCGTCGGCGCCGATCGCGTAGAATCCTTGCGAATGCCGACAGGCCCTGGCCCACGCCTAGGCCCCTACGAGGTGGTGACCCTCCTCGGTGAAGGCGGGATGGGCAAGGTGTATCGCGCGCGCGATCCTCGACTGAACCGCGACGTCGCCGTGAAAGTGCTGCCACCTGAGATGTCGGGCGATCCCGAACGCCTCCTCCGTTTCGAGCAGGAAGCGCGGGCCGCGGCGGCGCTGAACCACCCGAAACATCCTTGCCGTGTACGACATCGGGCATCACGAAGGCGCGCCTTACATCGTCTCGGAGCTGCTCGAAGGCGAGACGCTGCGGCAGCAGCTGAGTGCTGGCGCGGTGCCCGTGCGGAGAGCCATCGAGTGCGCCGTCCAAATCGCACACGGCCTCGCGGCGGCGCACGAGAAGGGAATAGCGCATCGCGACTTGAAGCCTGAGAACATCTTCATCACCAGCGATGGCCGCGTGAAGATTCTGGACTTTGGCCTGGCCAAGCTGACGCAGAACGAGCCTCCGCAGGCGGGCGCGACGACACTGCCGACGATGCCGGCGAATACGCAGCCCGGCGTTGTGCTCGGCACGATTGGCTATATGTCGCCCGAGCAAGTGCGCGGTGATCGGGCGGATCACCGCGCGGACGTTTTCGCTCTCGGCCTCATCCTCTACGAGATGCTGTCCGGCCGGCGTGCGTTTTCTGGCGAGACATCTGTCGAGACGATGCACGCGATCCTGAAAGTGGATCCGTCCGAGCTTGCCACGCCGGAGAGCGGCATCCCTCTCTCGCTCGACCAGCTCGTCCGGTTCTGTCTGGAGAAGAATCCAAAGGATCGATTCCAGTCCGCGCGGGACCTGGCGCTGGCACTGGAAACCGTTTCGGCACAGTCGGCGTCGAGCCAGAAGCTGCCCGTCGTGGTGACGAGGCGACGGTCTGGCCGTGCTGCCGTGGCGGTGGCGCTGCTGGCCTTGGGGGTCACTACGTTCGTGGCCGGCCGCTGGTCGCTCCGCGTTGTCGGACCCGCAGCGTCTGAGGCGCTAGTTTCGGCGGCTCCAAGGTTCCAACGGCTGACGTTTCGCCGTGGCTGGATCCAGAAAGCCCGTTTTGCGCCCGACGGCGACACG
>CAZCEL010000511.1:0-3579 GCA_964497175.1 uncultured Bifidobacteriaceae bacterium | reverse complement strand
GAGGTGGAACTGATGGCGAAGGCCAGGCTGACGCCGATGCAGGTGATCACGGCGGCCACGGGGACCGCGGCGAAGGTCATGAAGCTCGACGGCCAGCTCGGAACGTTGCAGCCGGGCAAGTGGGCGGACTTCATCGTCCTCAGCGCCAACCCGCTCAGCGATATCCGGAACCTGCGTCAGATCGACAGCGTCTGGATTGGGGGGCGCAAGCTGGCCAGCGACTAGTCAGGCCAGTCTACCCTTCTGCCGTTCTGACTTCTCTTCTGCCCGATGACGAAGAACCAGGGCGCATGTTCGAGTACGCGTGCCATGAGGGCAACCATGGCATGTGCGGCATCCTTTCGGGCGCCCGCGCCGACGATGTGGCCGCTCGCGCGAAGAAGGATTGACCCTCGGAGGCGCGCCGTGCGCTGGATCCGCACGCTGACGGCGGCTGGAACGATCGCGATCGGCGCCGCGGGCCTGGCGTCAGCCCAGGAGCCGCCCGGCCGGCCGTCCGGGGAGCGGCCTGCGAAGAACCCGCACGAGCCGACACCGGAAGTGCTCAAGACCGGCATGGCTCAGTTCCGCGCGCGTTGTGCGCCGTGCCACGGCGTCGACGCGAAAGGGGTCCGTGGACCGGACATCACGGGGCTCTATGCGGCAGGCGCCACCGATGGCGGGCTGTTCGACACCGTCAGGCGCGGCGTGCCGGGCACGGAGATGCCGCCGGCCTTCTACACGACCGACGATGAGATCTGGAGGATGCTCGCGTATCTGCGCACGCTCAGCGCACCGGTAGCCACCGCGGCCGAGCATGGCGATCCGCGCAACGGCGAGCGGATCTTCTCGGAGAAGTGCAGCAGTTGCCACCGCGTGAACGGACGCGGTGGGCGGCTGGGTCCCGACCTCTCACGTGTCGGCGCGCGGCGCACGCGGCCTGTGCTCGCCAACCAGATCCGCGGCGCGGTCGAGGAGCTGCCGCCGGGCTACGAGCCCGTGACGCTGACGACAGAGGCGGGCCGGTCCATCCGCGGCGTCAAGAAGAACGAGGACGTGTTCTCGGTGCAGATCATGGACACGGGCGAGCGGATTCAGGGGTACCTGCGCGCCGATCTGCGGCAGGTTCGTGATGAGAAGAGCTCCCTGATGCCGAAGTACGACGTCGCGGCACTTCCGGAACGCGACCTCGACGATGTGCTTGCGTACCTGGGCACGCTGCGCGGAGCAGGTCCGCCAAGATAGGTGAGGAACATGACGCGAACGATCGCCCGATGTCTGCGACTCGCGCTGGGGCTGGCTGCGCTCGGTGTGGCGTCGCTCACGGCGCAGGAGCGCGCGCCGCTTGTCACGCTGCAGGATCTGGCCGACGGGTTGAAGGATCCGACGCGCTGGCTGATGTTCGCCGGCGACTACAGCGGCCGGCGGCACAGTCCCCTCACGCAGATTACGCCCGAGAACGTCAGTCGTCTCCAGCCGCAGTGGATGTTCCAGACCGAGCAGCTCGGCCGATTCGAGACGACCTCGCTCCTGCTCGACGGCGTGCTGTACGTGACCGGGCAGAGCAACAACGCCTGGGCGCTCGACGCGCGGACGGGGCGCCAGATCTGGCGCTATCGGCGCGAGCTGCCCGCGACCGGCCTCACCGCGTGCTGCGGCCTCGTCAACAAGGGCTTCGCCGCCCTGGGCGACAAGCTGTTCATGACGACGCTCGATGCCCACCTGCTTGCGCTCGACATGCGAACCGGTGCCGTCGTGTGGGACACCGTGATGGAGGACTACAAGGTCGGCTACGCGTCGACCATCGCGCCGCTGGTCGTCAAGGACAAGGTGATCGTCGGCGTGGCCGGCGGTGAGTTCGGCGTGCGTTGCGCCGTCACGGCCTACGACGCGCAGACCGGCAAGCTCGTGTGGCAGTTCAGGACGGTGCCTCAGCCCGGGGAACCGGGCGGCGACACCTGGTCGGGCGACTCGTGGGAGCGCGGCGGCGCGTCTGTGTGGACGACGGGCAGCTACGATCCGCAGCTCAACCTGCTCTACTACGGCACGGGCAATCCAGGACCGGATTTCTACGGAGCCGATCGGAAGGGCGACAACCTCTACAGCGATTCACTGCTGGCGATTGACGCCGATACGGGAAAGCTGCGCTGGCACTATCAGTTCACGCCGCACGACATCCACGACTGGGACGCGACGCAGGTGCCGGTGCTCGCCGATCTCACCATTGACGGGCAGCCGCGGCGCGTCGTGATGGTCGCGAATCGAAACGGGTTCTTCTACACGCTCGACCGCACGAACGGCCGGCTGCTCGCGGCCAGGCCGTTCGTGAACACGTCGTGGGCGCGGGAGATCGGCGCCGACGGGCGGCCGGTCCTGCTGCCCGGACACACGCCCGACGAACAGGGGACGACCACGTGCCCCGACATCACCGGCGGCACGAACTTCAATCCGCCCTCCTACGATCCGGCGCTGCGCCTCTTCTTCGTCAACGCGCGCGAGACGTGCGCGACGTATTTCGGGTGGCAGTCGGAATTCAAGCCGGGCCAGATCTACACCGGCGGCTCCTCGTCCCGTCCCAAGGGCCTCGAGCGCCAGTTCGGCGCCGTGCGCGCCATCGATCCCGCCACCGCCGAACGGAAGTGGGAGTTCCGCTATGCGAACCCGACTCTGGCGGGCGTGCTGTCGACGGCATCGGGGCTGGTCTTCTCGGGCGACGACGCCGGCAACCTCCTCGCGCTCGATTCCCGGACCGGCAAGCTCCTGTGGGGGTTTCAGATGGGATCGGCGCTGTGGGGCACGTCGCCGACGACCTACATGCTCGACGGCCGCCAGTGGCTGCTGACGCCGGCGGGCGGGTCGCTCATCGCGTTCGCGCTGCCGAGGGACTTCCGGCTGCCGCGGTAGCGTCCACCGGTCCAGATCGCGACAATCGAGGACGGTCGTCAGCCGCGTCGCCGCTGGAGTGACGCGCCCGGCACTTTGCCGAATGTCCGTCGACAAAAACGCCTCGGTCCGGGCATACTGTGCCGGACCATGTGCTTCAGGGTGGGGGCGTGAGGTGGACCTCTCTGGCCCGGAAAGGAAGCCAATGACGACCACGTTTTTCGGAAAGGCGGCCCTGGTCGTGGCGGCCGCTTCGGCTCTGGCGATATCGATGGATGGGATGAGGGCCGCGCAGTCGGGCGCGGCGGCCGTTCGCGTCGACGCCGACGACATCGGTGGTGTGGTCACCAGCAGCCGCGGAGGGGAAGCAGGCGTGTGGGTGATCGCCGAGTCGACGACGATGCCGACCAAGTTCCGGAAGATTGTCGTCACCGATGACGCTGGCCGCTTCGTGCTGCCGGACCTCCCGCGCAACGGCGGCCGTCCCTACCAGATCTGGGTGCGCGGCTACGGGCTCGTCGATTCCAAGCCTGTCGAGGCCATCCTGGGAAAGACGACGGCGCTGCAGGCCGTTATTGCGCCCAACCCCAGAGCGGCGGCCGAGGTGTACCCCGGGAACTACTGGTACTCGCTGTTGAAGGTGCCGGACAAGAGCGAATTCCCCGGCACCTGTCTCTTATACACATCTGACGCTGCCGACGATCTTACGCGTGTAGA
>CAZCEL010000510.1:0-3599 GCA_964497175.1 uncultured Bifidobacteriaceae bacterium | reverse complement strand
GGCTCCCCACCGACGCCCGTCACCACGAACCCGCCCCGCAGCGATCGCATCAGGTTGTCGAGCTCCCTGGGTCCCGACTCGACGATTCGTGCCTCCATCTCGTCCGCGAGCACCTTGGCTTTTTTCGGCAGCAGGCTGCGGTCGACGCTGACGATGGCCTCGATCGTGGTGTCGCGCATCGCCTTCTCGGGCGTCCGTCCAAATGCGTGAAGGCCATACGGAATGTTCTGGCCCTTCAACTCCACCAGGTGATCCTGCACGCGATGGACCATGTCGTCACCGAGCGTCTCGGCCTTCGAGAGGTCCAGTCCCAGGTCCTTGGCGATTCCCAGGTCGACGATCTGTCTGCGGATCCGATCGCCGTAAGCGCGCGTCAGATCCGCGTTCTTGTGCAGGCTGTTGTCGTAGTCGTTGATCGTTTCGGAGAGCTCGGCCAGTTCCGCGTACAAGCCGCCCTTCCGGAAGGGCGGGACCATGTGATCGACGAGGGTCGCCATCCCGCGGCGCCTCGCCACAAGGCCTTCACCGACGACATCGACGTTGTAGATGTACAGATCGGGAAGGTCCGCAATGAGCGCGTCGGGGGCGTCCTCCTCTGACAGCCCCGTATCCTTGCCGTCGAGCCACTCCAGCGTGCCGTGCGTCCCGATGTGGACAACGGCGTCGGCCCTGAAACCGTTACGCAGCCATGCGTACGTCGCCACGTACTGGTGATGCGGCGCCAGGTCCTTCGCGTGGTACATCTTCTCGACGTCATCGCCCCACCCGCGTGCGGGCTGCGGCAAGAGCGCCACCTTCCCGTACTGCACCACGGGGATCACCAGGCTTGCGCCGCTCGCGTCGCCGGTGGCCATGAATCTGGTCGTTTCGGGCGGACCCCAGTCCTTGAGGATCCTGGCTTTCAAGCCGGGCGCGTAGCCGTCGAGCCAGCGCCTGTACTCTCGGAGGCTCACCCGCACGGCACTGCCCTCGGCGACGAGTGCCTCGAGCTCGCCGGGAGCGTACGCGGCAACATTGCGCGCCTTGGCGGTGATGTCGGCATGCACGCGGTCTCGGGTCAGATCGGCGGCGCCTGCGTCGTAGCCTTCCTTCGCAAGGCGCTGAAGGATGTTCGCAAGCGACTCGGCCACGTTCAGGTAGCTCGCACCGATATTCGCCTTGCCCGCGGGATAGTTGTAGAAGACCAGCGCCACGCGCTTGTCGCGGTTTGGCTTCGCCCGGAGCGCCGCGTATCGCAGTCCCCGCTCGACGGCCAGGCCCACCCTGGAGGCAATTGGTCGATTGACCACCAGCGTTACGCCCGTGTCGGCATCCCTGACCTTTTCCCTGCTTCCGACGATGGTCGGGGCCGTTGTGCCCGCAAGCTCGGGAACCGCCACCTGGAATGTGCCCTCGAACAGCGTGAGGCCCCCGGTCGATTCTCGCCACTCCCTCTCGCTGCGGCCGTACAAACTGACGAGATGGATCACCGGGATGTCGATCCTGGCAAGCGGCTTGGCGGACTCGGGCTCGGCGAAGTTGAACAGGAACGCCAGTGCCACATCGGCGCGTGTGTGTCCTTGCGGATCGAGCAGCAGACGTTCGAATGCGACGGCCCCAGGATAGCCAAACACGGGAATGGCTTCGGCGCCCTGCCGCTCGACCTCTGTGATGAGCGCATCGAGCAGTTCCGTTTCGCCGGTGTAGTACGTCGCCTTGTAGAATCCGATGGCGACCCGCCGCGAGCCTGGCCTCGCCTTCCCCTGCGATCGGCGCCAGACGTCGAACTCGTCCCACGTCGCGAATACCCGACCCGCTTTGCCGTCCGGGTAGTAGTACCCGAAGTCGAGGCTCGGCCGAGGCTCGGGAATCATCAGTCCGGCGACACCGGCCTGCCCCAGCGCGAGCTTCATCAGGCCGAGCTGATTGATCAGGCCTGCATGCTCCCAGAAGGCGCGTGCGCGGTCATCCCAGATGGCGCCCTGCTCGACGTAATGCTCCCTGGGCAGCAGTCCTTCTCCAACGGCGAGCACCTTGCCGCGCCGCCGGACGCTCGCGATGAGATCGATCTTGTGCTTCGCGTTGAAGCGATCGAGCGTCTGCTGGTTCATGATGTCGAAGACGAGCACGTCCGCGCTGGTGAAGTCGCGGGGCCGAGCCTCCTCGAAGACCGATTCAGTCAGGAAGTCGAGGGTCACGCGGCCGGCGAGATCGGGACGTTCCGCGAGAAGCTCCTTGTACGCCTTCAACGTCCCCGACATGTTGCCGTCGGAATAGACGAAGGCCAGACGGACAGTCTGGGCTTGCGCGGTGAGCACAAGGGACAGGGACAGATAAGCCAGTGTCCCAAGTGCGAAACAGACGGCCAGCAAGAGGGAGCGCAGCGACCGCGCGCGCGTCTCGCGAATCAGCGACACACTCGAAGCTATCTCGCAAGTGCGTGTACTTCGTGCCTTCGTGTTTTCGTGGCCGATTGCGTTCATGGGATGCCTTCTAACGGGCCGGAACATCCGCTTCCTCCGGCACGTAGATGATCTGTCCGTTGGCCAGGCGGTATGCAGTGCCCAAACGCTCCCCTTCACCCGCCATCGTCTTCCCAGTCACTTTGTAGGCGGTAATCTTGGTGCCCTTCTTGACGATGATCTCACGCTCGCCCTGGGCGTTGGTCTTGACCAGCGTGACCTCACTCGTCGCATCGACGAGATCGCCGATGCGATAGATCGAGAACAAGGTGATCATCAATCCGACGATGAAGACCACCGACACGTCGAACAGATTCGCAATCCCGGAGAGCGGATCCTCCTCCTCGGGTTCGCCCGGGGACGGCAAGCGTAAGAATCGCGCCATGCTCACGCCCTCCGCGCCACGTCGGCGCTCATCTCGATCGACGCCAACTCGGCGTTGATACATTCCGCAAGATATCGCGCCTCGCGAACCGTTTCGTTGACCCAGCCCTGGCGCACGACCGCCACGACGTACGACAGCGTGCCCGTGGCCAGACCGATGATCGTGGTGGTAAACGCGACGACCATCTGCCCCGCCATCGCCTCGAGGTTTCCAGCCGCCAGCGAAGCCAGCGACGATCCCATGGGAATGAGCGTCCCCAGCAGGCCCAGGCTCGGGCCGACCTTCACCAGCGTCCGCGGCCCGTTCACGCTGCGACGCACTCTTTCCTCGCTTTCGAGAACAAGGTGTTCCAGGCCACCCTCGCCCAGCGTGGCGTCGTGCCGTGCCCGCTCGATGTCGACCAGCAGGCGCCGAAGCGTCGCCGGCAATACCAGTCGGCGGGCCTCAGCGGCGCCTAGTGCCGGGCCACCCTGCAGCCAGACCTTCAAGTCGAAGCCTCGACGCTCGCGGCGGCGTGCGACCACGTCGACGAGGCAGCGTCCGCTCATGAACAGCGCGGCGGCCACACAGACCCACAGGAGCGCCATGACCGGGAAGCGCAGGACTTGACCCAGGGCAAAGAGCCCGTTTTCGAGTATCGCTAGAGCGTTCGCCGACGAATCCATAAAGACCACAGCCCCCCGAGCGCTGCCGATACGCTGGTGACGACGAGGACCCAGACCGGCACCTGATTCCCATGCCCATCGCTCTCGAGATTCAACCGAACGGCCGAG
>CAZCEL010000509.1:0-3606 GCA_964497175.1 uncultured Bifidobacteriaceae bacterium | reverse complement strand
GAGCGTTCACCGGCGCCGAGGCGCGCAAGAAGGGGCGGTTCGAGCTGGCCGAGGGCGGCACGCTGTTTCTCGACGAGATCGGCGACATCAACCTGGCCACCCAGGTCAAGCTGCTCCGGGTCCTGCAGGAGCGCGAGTTCGAGCGGCTGGGCAGCACCGAGACGGTGAAGGTGAACGTGCGGCTGCTGGCCGCGAGCAACAAGGATCTCGAGCGCGCGATTGCGGCGGGCACGTTCCGCGAGGACCTGTACTACCGGCTCAACGTGTTCACGATCTTCGTCCCGCCGCTCCGGGAGCGGAAGGCGGATCTGCTGCTGCTCGTCGATCACTTCCTCGAGAAGTTCTCGAACGAGCACCGCAAGAACATCAAGCGCATCTCCACGCCGGCCATCGACATGCTGATGAGCTACCACTGGCCGGGCAACGTACGCGAGCTCGAAAACACGCTGGAGCGCGCGGTGCTCATGTGCGACGGCCAGGTCATTCACGGGCACCACCTGCCGCCGTCGCTGCAGACGGCGGAAGCGTCCGGCACGGTCACGCGCGTGTCGCTGAGCGATGCGGTCGCCGGCTTCGAGAAGGACCTCATCCAGGACGCCCTCAAGACGACCCGCGGCAACCGCGCCAAGGCCGCGCGGCTGCTCGACACGACCGAACGCGTTCTGAACTACAAGGTCAAGAAGTACGCGATCGACGCCAAGCGGTTCACGGCATGAAGAAAGGCAGGAAGGCAGGAAGGCAGAAAGGCGGAAGGGCAGAAAGGCAGGAACGACCGGGGCCGCGGGTTCGCGCCCGCACCGATCTAATGCAGGGGTGCCGCGACGGTGACGTCAGCGCGGACGTTGGAGACGAGCCAGGTGTCGGGCTCGGCGCCGTCGGTGGGTGCCAGGGCGTGGAAGACGAAGCGCACGCCGACTACCTGTCCGAGAAAGCTGCGAAGGTCGAGCGTCATAGCTCCCGCGGCGCTCATCGGAGTCAGCACCGCCAGTGTCCGCCACGCGCCGGTTTCCGTGCGCGCTTGTACCTCGGCCCAGGACGCGCGCGTCGAGAGGCTCGACGAGAAACGCAGCGACGCCGCGACCGCCTGACGAAGATCGATCGACGCCGGCCAGTCGTGCGCGAACGTCGACGTCGTGGAGGCCACGGCCCGCCACGAAACACCCTCATCGGGCCGCGTGCCGGTCGGCAGCGAGGGCGTGGAGATCGGAGCCACCACACCGCGCGAACTAGCGGGGTCCACGCGTGCGACCGGGAATCGCCAGCCGAGCGTGGGAAGATACAGCGTCCGGCCCAGCGCGAATACCCAGGCCGCTCCGCTCGACCAGTCGTCTTGCGGGCCGCCAATGAGAGCCATGGTGCCATCTCCAGAGAGAGACACCGACCAACCCTGAGAGGCCTGTCCGACGGCGCCTGACCCTACCAGCTTCGCGCTCTGCTGAATCCAGCCGCCCGCGACTCGCTTCCACACCCACGCGGCTCCGGCGTAAGAGTTGTCACGTGGCTGGCCGACGATGAGGGTGTTTCCATCCGCAGAGAGCGACAGCCTGCCAGGAGCAGGGGCCAGGCCAGCTCCTGAGCCAACCAGCTTCGCCTGCTGGGTCCACACTCCCTGGCTCCGCGTCCACACCCAGACGGCGCCGCGCCCACTGTCGTCACGGTCGCCTGCGATGACGGCCGTGTTCCCGTCTGCCGAGAGCGACACCGAAACACCTTGCTGCGCGGCACCGATAGCGGCGGTGCCGACAAGTTTCGGACCTTGTTGGCTCCAACTGTTACCGCCTCGCGTCCACACCCACGCTGCGCCGATGCCTTGGGCATCCCCCCGGCCCCCGACCAAGGCTGTATTGCCATCCGCGGAGAGCGACACGGAGCCACCCTGATTCGCCGTGCCTACGGCATCCGTACCAACCAGCTTCTCCTGCTGTGCCCAGCCCCGGGCCCCACGTGTCCACACCCAGGCGGCTCCGACGCCAGATGCGTCGAACCGTCCTCCAACGATCGCCGTATTCCCATCGGCAGAGAGTGACACCGAAACCCCTTGAGACGACCTGCCAACAGCAGCAGCGCCAACCAGCTTCGCCTGCTGCGCCCAGCCCCGGGTCGCACGCGTCCACACCCAGGCGGCTCCGACGCCATCGTCGTCTCCAGGTCCTCCGACGATGGCCGCCGTGCCGTCTGCGTTCACGGAGACTGACCAGCCCTGGGTTACGCTCGTGCAACATACACTTTCAATCGCACCCGCCCCGACAAGCTTGGAGCCGTGTTGAGTCCAAATCCCAGCCAGCCGCGTCCAGGCCCACACGGCTCCACGGCGGCCGCCGTCTCCGGGTCCTCCGACGAGGGCCGTGTTGCCATCTGCCGAGATTGACACTGCGGAGCCTTGGTACACCTGGCTTGTGGCGCCTGTGCCAACGAGCTTTGGTCCCTGCTGTGCCCACGTGCTGCCGTTTCGAGCCCACACCCAGACAGCACCCACCGGCCGATCGTCCCAGGGCCCTCCGATCAAGGCGGTGTTACCGTCTGCGGAGAGAGCGACGGCTTCGCCTTGCCTTGCATAGGTGGCGTCTGAGCCCACCAGTTTTGGTCCCTGCTGTGCCCATGTATTGCCGCTGCGGGTAAACACCCACGCGGCTCCCTCCGCGCTGGAGTGATCGTTCGGCGCGCCAAGCAGCGCCGTGTTGCCGTCCCCGGAAAGCGCGACCGACGTGCCCTGCTCGGGGGAAAACCCACTGACGCCGCTGCCGACCAATCTCGCCTGCTCGATCCAGACATCGCCGCTCCGTTTCCATATGAAACCAGTGCCGCTTGGCTGGTGCGATGGCGCGCCGACGAGAACGGTGTTGCCATCGGCCGAGAACGAGACCGACTGACCCAACCGGGCCGGTCCGTAGTAGCCCGACACGGTGAGCTTCACCCCTTGCTGCGCCCACACGCCGTCGGAACGGGCCCAGACCCACGCGGCTCCAAGGTACTTGGCGTCGCCGGGTCCCCCGGCGACGAGGGTATTCCCGTCGGCCGAGAGCGCCACAGAAGTACCCAGCAGGCTTTCACCCTCGCCGCCTGTACCCACCAACTTCGGGCCCTGCTGGATCCATCCAGTGCTGTTTCGAGTCCAGATCCAGACTGCTCCGGTGTTCCAGGCGTCGGAAGGTCCGCCAACTGCAAGTGTGGACCCGTCCGACGAGAGTGATACTGACGCGCCTTGTGAGGACAGCCCCACCCAATGTCCACCCGTACCCGAGAGCTTCGGACCGTCCTGCACCCACGTGTCGCCGATCCGCCTCCAGACCCAGACGGCCCCGGCTCGATAGCCGTCGCCGACCCAACCGAGAGCTGCCGTCTTGCCGTCCGCCGAGATGGACACGGAGGAGCCTCGTTCGGCAAGGCCCACCGCATCTGAACCGAGGAGCTTCGGACCCTGCTGGGTCCACTCGCCGACGCCGCGGACCCAAATCCACGCGGCTGCGAACCCTCCCCGATCGACGTCACCACCAACTATCGCCGTGTGTCCATCCGCCGAGATCGCCACGGAAGCGCCCTGCCTCGCAATTCCCGTCGCGCCAGCACCAACCAGTTTGGGACCTACCTGCAGAACGGATGGGACAG
>CAZCEL010000508.1:0-3613 GCA_964497175.1 uncultured Bifidobacteriaceae bacterium | reverse complement strand
CCCAGCTCGAGAGCAGCTTGCCCGCCGCGTCGAACTCGAGCACGAAGGGCGCCGACATGCAGCAGACGCTCGAGCTCGGTGGGTTCAGAGCCATGCCCTTCTCGTTGGCCTGCAGCGAGTCGAAGCCGCGGTGCGTCACCCAGACGTGATTCTGCGCATCGACCGTGACGCCGGCGATCGAGCCGAGCACCCACGAATCATCCTGAAACGGCCGGGGCCAGAGTGGAACGATCTGATATCTCGGCGGGGCGGCGCCCTGCGCGTCGACCGTGCGATCGGGCGAGCCCGGAAGGCCGACGATCAGCAGCCCGATCAGGACCGCGGCACGCCGCACACCGCTCGTACGAGTCATAAGGCTCCTTCAACTCGTCCCGGCGACCGGGTTGCTCCCTCGGTTCCGCGTCCCGTCACAGGCAATCGGGCCACAAGCCCCGGAACGCGGCGCCCAGACGATCAGCCAGTATAAGCGATGGCTCCAGGATCGGGCCCGGTATAATCCTCGACGTGCGCAGGATTTCCGCCCGGCTGGCCCTCGTAGGGCTGCTCCTCCCGGCGGCGGCCGCCGCCCACGAGGTCCCGAACTCGGTCACCGTCCAGGCGTTCCTCAAGCCCGAAGGTGAGCGGCTGCGGCTCGTCGTTCGCGTGCCTATCGCCTCCATCAACGACGTCACGTGGCCGGAGCGAGGCATCGGCCTGCTGGATCTGGCGCGCGCGGATGGCGCGCTCGAGGAAGCCGCCCTCAATTCGATTGCCGGCTTCATCGATCTCTACGAGGACGACCGGAGGCTCGCCGCGGCGCGGCTGGTCAGCGTGAAGGCGGCGCTGCCCTCGGATCGATCGTTTGAGAGCTACGAGCTCGCTCTCGCGCACCTGGCCGCCCCGCCGCTTCCCGCGGACACGGAATTTGTGACGGCTCAGGGTCTGTTTGATGCCCTGTTCGAGTACGACATTGTCTCTGACCGGGCCAAGTTCGCGATTCGTCCGAGGTTCCAGCATCTCGGCGTCGAGACGACGACCGTGCTGCGGTTCCTTCCACCGGACGGTTCGATCCGGGCGCTGGAGCTGCACAACGATCCCGGGCTCATCCGAATCGACCCGAGCTGGTTTCAGGCCGCGTGGCTCTTCACCAGGGAGGGGTTCTTCCACATCCTCGACGGGATCGACCATCTGCTGTTCCTGTTCTGCCTGGTCATCCCGTTCCGGCGCTTCCGGCAGCTGCTGGTCGTCGTGACGGCGTTCACGGTCGCGCATTCGATCACGCTCGTGGCGGCCGCCTACGAGCTCGGCCCGGACGCCCTCTGGTTCCCGCCGCTCATCGAGACGTTGATCGCGACCTCGATCGTGTACATGGCCATCGAGAACATCGTGGGCGCCAATATCGAGCGGCGCTGGATCATCACGTTTCTCTTCGGGCTCGTGCACGGGTTCGGCTTCTCGTTCGCGCTGCGACAAACGCTGCAGTTCGCCGGATCGCATCTGCTGGCTTCGCTGCTGGCGTTCAATGTGGGCGTGGAACTCGGACAGATCCTGGTGCTCGCCGTGCTCATCCCGTCGCTCGGCCTGCTGTTCCGGTACGGGGTGGCCGAGCGCATCGGCACGATCATCCTGTCGGTCCTCGTGGCGCATACCGGCTGGCATTGGACGACCGAGCGCGGGTCGCAGCTGCTCAGGTACCGGTTCGAGTGGCCGGCGCTGACGCCGGCCTTCCTGGCGAGCGTCCTCCGCTGGCTGATGCTGGCCGTGGCAG
Organism: uncultured Bifidobacteriaceae bacterium; assembly: GCA_964497175.1. Taxonomy (GTDB): domain Bacteria; phylum Acidobacteriota; class Vicinamibacteria; order Vicinamibacterales; family CAVVIG01; genus CAZCEL01. The sequence continues at coordinate 1,866 of CAZCEL010000508.1, read as the reverse complement.
TGGCCGGCCTCATCTGGCTGGTCGGCGTCCTCAGGCAGTGGCTGTCGCGAACGGCCGAACAGGACGTGGCGCGATCCTGAGCACGGGGGCCGAGCTTCGATTTTGGCGGCGGTTCGTGGTCGCAGCACACGAGGGCCAATCAACGAGCAGGTCGAATGATTCGTCTGGCGCTGCCGCTGCTCCTCATTGCCGCGTCGCTGCAGAGCGGCGGCCCGCCGCCGCTCGCCCGATTTGTCGAAGCCGCCTCGACGGATCGCAGAGTGGCGGAGGCTGCTCTTTCCGAGATCGGGGCCCGCTGGAAGGACGGCTATGCCGCGATGCTGATTGACATCGCGGGGCTGCTGCCCGGCCCGCGGTCCGCTCCTTCGCCGCAGGATGGGATCCCAACACCACCTGGGAACGTGGACGACGACAAGCCCCGGCGCCTGCTCGACGGCGCGCCCCCGCTTGGTGATCCGGGCTCTCCCAGCCGGCGGCGCCTGATCGCGTTCCTGGATCGGCAGACCGGCCGCCGCTTCGGCGACGACATCAACCGCTGGCGCACGTGGACGTGGGCCCTGCCGTACGACCCGCATCCGGAGTACGCCTCGCTCAAGGCAATCCTCTACGGGCAGATCGACCCGCGCATGCGTGCGTTCTTCCCGGCCAACGTGCGCGCATCCATTCGCCTCGACGAAATCGAGTGGGGCGGTGTCACCGTCAACGGCATCCCTCCGCTCCGCTACCCGAAGGCGATCCCGACTCGCGACGCTGGTTACTTGAAGGATTCGCACATCGTATTCGGCATCGTCGTCAACGGCGAGGCGCGCGCGTATCCCAAGCGCGTCCTGGGGTGGCACGAGATGGCCATCGATCGGCTCGGCGGCGTCGAGTTGACGGTCGTGTACTGCACGCTGTGCGGCACCGTGATTCCCTTCGAGAGCATGGCAGGCGGGCGGCTGTTCCGCTTTGGCACGAGCGGGTTGCTGTATCGCTCGAACAAGCTGATGTTCGACGAGGAATCACGTTCGCTCTGGTCGACCTTCGAGGGGGTGCCGGTTGTCGGCTCCCTGGTCGGATCGGCCGTCGCGCTTCGGCCGCGTCCCGCCGTGACGACCACGTGGAAGGAGTGGAAGACCGCGCACCCGGATTCGACCGTCCTGTCTCTCGACACCGGATACCGCAGGGACTACGCGGAGGGCGCCGCCTATCGGGACTACTTCGCATCCGACCAGCTCATGTTTCAAGTCTCGAAGACCGACGGTCGGCTGGCCAATAAGGCCGAGGTGGTCGTCATGCGCATCAGCGACGGCGCGGCCCAGGTGCCGGTGGCGCTCGATACGCGCCTCCTGCGCAGGCGTCCCGTCTACAGCTTTACCGCCGCCAATCAGCGTTTCGTCGCCGTGACCACGGCCGGCGGCGCGAACCGTGTGTATCGCACGACGGTGGACTTCCCGGAACAACGCGTGAGCCCGATCCTGATCGACGCGGCGAAGCAGCGGTGGCGCGTGGGCGAGGACGCGCTCATCAAGGACGGGGACCCCGGCGCTCGAGCGCCGCGAGTCGATGCGCAGCGGGCATTCTGGTTCGGGTGGTACGCTCAGTTTCCCGAGACGCTGCTGTTCCGGTAGGCTGGGGCTGGGGCTGCGACTTGGCGGCGTCTTCCGCGCGGGTGTCCGGCGCTACGGCAGAAGCCACGCCGAGACTCCGGCGGGACGGCACCGCAGCCGGATGTCTCCTTCGGCGCCCTGCGCGCTCACGCCCGCTTGGGGTGCTCCCAGGTGACCGACTCGACCTCGCGGTCCTTCATGAGCTGGGCGCTCAACTCGTCGAGCGAGGCGGCTGGGCCGAGCCAGGCATGGTACTTCACGGTTACTTCGTCGGACT
>CAZCEL010000507.1:0-3620 GCA_964497175.1 uncultured Bifidobacteriaceae bacterium | reverse complement strand
CGCTTCCCCGTGCCCCCTGTAGACCCCGCCCGGAATCTGCGTCAGCTGTACGAACCGATATTGCTGTCGAAGCTGATCCACCTCGGGCCCGTGGATCGGCAGGAGACGAGCGCCATGCTCGGTGGCGTCGGCTATGAAATCGGCCGGATCGGCTGCGGTGGCGAACATCGCGTGGAGGTCTCCAGACCCAAGCCGGTCGACGGCCGTCCGAAACGGGAGCATCTCGGTCCGAATGGTGTCGCGATCCACCCCGAAGGCCTTCAGTACGAGATCGGCAATGACTCTCGTCTCACTGCCAAGTGGACCGAGATTGACGGAACGCCGGCGCAGATCCCGCACCCCACGGATCCCGGAATCCGGGCGAACCAGCAGGTGCACGGCAGCCACGTCCAGCAGCGCGACGCCGCGCAGCCGATCGAGACGCGCGTGGCCATCGAGTCGGCCGGCCGAGCCGAGGTACGCGACGTCGGCAAGGGCCGTGGCGAACTCGGCTTCCCCCCGTTGGATGGAGTCGATCACATCCACGGCTCCATTGGCGTTTTCGAGGACGATCAGCTTGGGTGATGGCACGGCCCTGGAGTACTCGTGCGCAAGCGCCTCCCCGATCGCCCGATTGGACGGGCTCCCGTTCACCAGGCCGATCATGAAGCGGATGACGCCCGCGTCGTCAGGCGCGGACTGGACGGCGCAGCCGAAGCAGGCGATTGTGGCCGCGAGCAGGGTGACGAACATCCTCAGGTGCGACACACTCAGTATCTCGTCGCAGTGAATCGTGGCATAACGGACACCAACTCCAACTGTGTCCGTGCGCCGATGCGAGGCGCACTCTGCCGGATTATAGCCCGATGGACGTCAGGGCCATCCGCCGCGTTCGAGGGCTCTACTGCGGCGGCGCCGAGCCGAGAACGACGTCAAGGCTGCTGCAAATGGATGAGCTCGATCTCGACGCCGTTGGGGTCCTGCACGAACGCGTACCGGACCGATCCGATCGAGCGGGGCTCGACCCTGGTCCTCACGTTCCTGCTCTTGAGTGCGGCGACCGCCTCGTCCACGTTCGGCACCAGGTAGGCGATGTTGTAGACGGCGCGGTCGAGGCTGGGCGCGGGAACTTCGGCCCCGCTGGACGCGGCAAGCAGCCACACGGTCCCGTAACGCAGGCCGTCGATGCGGCCCTTCAGCTTCGCCTGCTGCCCCCCGAACATGTCCAGATACCACTTCAAGGTTCCCTCGGCGTTCGGAACTCGCAAGTGCACGTGGTGGAAGCCAAGCAGCTCGGTATCCTGCACCACCTCGATCTTGGTGCCCCAGAGATCCTCGATGAAGCCCAGCTTGAAGAGCCCGGGCACGTCGCGGACCGGCGTGACGACCTTCGCGCCACCCGCCGCGAAGTCCTTCATCCTGGCGTCGAGATCGGCGTAGGACAGGCCGATGTGGTCGATGACGCTGCCGGCGCTCGGCAGCAGCTTCTCGGTCTTGACAAACTCGATGAGCGTCTTGCCGAACGTCACCAGCTGGGGCGCCCGACCGGGCGTCGCTCCCAGATGCTGGACATACCACTCCCCGGCCCTGGCCGGGTCGGACACGCGGATGTGGACGTTGTGAAAGTCCAGGGTCTTGATCAGGGGACCTTCGGCGAAGGCCGTCGTCGCGACCAGAAGGAAACAGGCGCCGAGACTCGTTGTGTGCTTCATCAGTTGCTCCTCCGTAGCCGTCACGCTCTGTGATTCTACTCTCGAATCGTCTCGTGCGGCCGCCGTTTGGACCCAAGGGTCGGGAGTCTGGCGGGTCCGCCTGGCCCCAATAACACGAAGGGCGGAAAGCAAGGAACCCATCCTCACTTCCCGCCCTTCGATCGTTATCTAGCTTTTCTACCTTTCTACCTTCTTACCTTCTTACTTTCTGCCTTCCTGCCTTTCTGCCCTTCTGCCTTTCTTTCTAGTATCGGTACTGGATCCCGAACCGGATGTTGCGGCCGCGCTGGATGGCGGTCGGCCGCAGCCAGTTCGAGCCGTAGGTCTGCACGACCGTGTTGATGCTCCGGATGTTGAACATGTTGTCGAACTCCGCCAGCGCCGTGAATCGATTTCTGCCGACGTTCATCGTCTTTGAGAACCGCAGGTCCACGATCTTGTAGTACTGCTGGAAGATCGTGTTCGGCTTGAGGAGATTCACGTTGATCGACGAGGTGGTCGTCTGCCCACCCGTGATGGGGCGTCCCGCCGCCGCGGCGTTCACCGGGAAGTTGGCGACGAAGTACGGGGGAATCAGGCTGAGGCCCGAGCCCGGCGTGTCGTAGATCTGGAAGTTGCCGCTGACCATGACCTGATACGGCAGCGGCACGCCGCCCGACAGCTTGATGATGTGGCGGAACGGCGCGGTGACGTCGCAGAACCGCAGGCTGTTGGGATTCTCCTGCTGACAGTTGTTGGTCCGCGTCCTCCCCGACGTCCAGCTCGCCATCGCGAACCCCTGCTTCGGGAGCTGGAAGTTCGCGCTCGCTTCCAGGCCGTTGTAGATCTGGAAGTCGCTCGAGTTGGTGAAGAAGTTGTCCACCTTGCCCACCTTGGTCGGGTCCAGGTTGTACAGCGTGATGACTTCGCCGCCACCACCTGGAAGGCGTGAGTCGAGCGGTCCAGTCCACTCGAACGACGTCCAGTCGTTCGGGCCAATCGCCAGGTTGTCCGTCCAGCTCTGATCGAAGAACCGCCGGCGATAGTAGCCACCGCCCACCGACACGCGCGGGAACAGTTCGTGCTGCGCCGTCACCTCGTAGGTCCAGTTTTTGTCCCGGCGCAGGTTCGGGTCCTGTTTGGCCGTTCCGGCCAGCGTCCCGAATTGCGCGTTGAACGACGGGCCGATCTCGTCGAACTGCGGCGTCCCATCGGTGTTGAGCACGCGCCCGTCCCCGTTGTTGTCCGTCCACGTCCGCGTATCCGTCCGGCTGTAGATCGGGTTGAACGGCGAGGTCCGCGAGAGCGCCTCGCCCGCCACATACCGGCCCGCAAAGGCCTTCACGGCCGTCTTGCCGTTGCCGAACACGTCCCACGCCAGGCCCGTCCGCGTGGCCCAGTCGTTCCAGTTGGGGGTGTTCTCGATGTCGTTGATCGAGATGGCCGGCACGAAGAACCCCGCCGGGTTCGACTGCGCCGGGATGCTGGCATTGAACCGGTCCCATCGGGCACCCAGGTTGAACGTGAAGCGTCCGAGGCGCCACTGGTCCTGCACGTACGCGCCGCCGTCGAAGTTGATGCGCATCAGGTTCCGCGACGGCCCGTTCGTCACGTCGACGAGGTACGGGGCGCCGTTCCTCACGTACCGCCTCTGAACGTCGCCATTGTACGGGTTCGACTGAAGGGCCGTGGCCCAGCGGTCCTCGAACCCCACCTTGATGCTGTGCGAGCCCGTCACGTACGAGAGGGCCACCTTCGCTTCCTTTTTCTTCTCCGTGTTGCTGTAGTTGATGTAGTGGTTCTCGGAGATAACGCTGGTCAGGAGATCGTGGCGGGCCGTGTAGTAGATCGGATTCTCCGGCTGGAACAGCACCCGGAAGTCGCCCCGCTGATAGGCGTAGCCGGCCTCGAGCAGCAGGCGGTTCGTGAGCGGCGCCGTGTACTTCACCT
>CAZCEL010000506.1:0-3620 GCA_964497175.1 uncultured Bifidobacteriaceae bacterium | reverse complement strand
ACGATATCATGCCTAGTCTCGTGGGCTCGGAGATGTGTATAAGAGACAGCGTCAAGCTCGCCGACCAGATGCTCGCCGACCACCTGAAGAAGCACGGCCGGTATCCCGAGAAGGTCTCCTTCGTCATCTGGGGCGACGAGACGATGCGTCATGAAGGCGTGCTCGAGTCCCAGATCTTCCATCTGCTCGGCACGAAGCCCGTGTGGGACGCCCGCGGCAAGGTGGTGGGCGTCGAGGTGACGCCGCGCCGTGTGCTCGGCCGGCCGCGCATCGACATCGTCATCGCCTGTGCGGCCGAGGGCATGTTCCACAACGTGACGCGGCTGATGGACGACGCCGTCCAGAAGGTCAAGGCGCTGGAGGAGGCCGAAAATTTCGTCCGCCGCAACTACCTCACGACGAAAGCGCACCTGGTGCAGAAAGGCTATTCCGAAGCCGATGCGGATCGGCGTGCCGGCGTGCGGATCTTCGACGAGCCGCCGGGCACGTTCAATCTGAACACGTCCACGATCGTCGCGGCCAGTGGAACCTGGGACACCGACAAGGGGATGGCCGACGATTACATCCGGAAGCTGGGGCACGGCTACGGCAACGGGTTCTGGGGCGAGCCGATGCAGGATGTCTTCCGGCTCGCCCTGTCGGGCACCGAGAAGATCGTGCACAGCAGTTCCACCGCGCTGTACGGCGCGCTGGACAACGACGACATGTTCATGTACATGGGCGGTCTCGCCACCGCCGTCCGCAACATCGACGGCCGAAGCCCGGAGCTGGTCATCACCAACACGCGCAATCCCGGACGGCCCGAGATGACCTCAATCGACAAGTTCATCGGGACCGAGTTCCGCTCGCGCTATATGAATCCTGCCTGGATCGAGGGCATGAAGCGGGAGGGCTACGCGGGCGCCGGCGAGATGCGCGGCTTTGTCGAGTACCTGTGGGGCTGGGATGCCACGGTGCCCGAGACCGTCGACGACGGGATGTGGCGGGAGGCGTTCGACGTGTACGTGCAGGACAAGCACGGGCTCGATCTGAAGAGCTTCTTCGAAAGCGAGTCGCCGTTTGCCTATCAGGACATGACGGCCCGGATGGTCGAGACGATTCGCAAGGGCAGTTGGAACGCGGATCCCGCAACGACCACGAAGCTTCTCGAGGAGTACGTCCAGAGCGTGAACAGACACGGTGTCAGCGGCGCTGACGTTACATCGGGCAACGCGCGGCTGTCCAGGTTCGTGATGGAGCAAGGAAAGGCGGCGGGTATCCCGGTGCCGCTTCTCGATGGATTCGCGCGCGCGATGGAGCGTTCGACCGGGAGCGAGGTCGCGGCGGCGGCGACACGCACCGAGAACGTCGTGCGGCAGAATGAAGCGCGCATCGCCGAGCGCTGGGCTCCCTCGCCGCCTGCGCGCGGTCCTGTTCCGACACAGCAGCTCACGGGCTACCTGATGGAGCAGAAGGAGCAGTCACGCGTGCTCCAGCGCACCAGATCCGCCCTGCGAAGCGGGAATTGGGATGCCCTCTGGATCGGCGGGCCCGTGCTGGGACTGCTCCTCGCCTGGCGCTGGCGGCGACGGCAGGGAGATTAGCCCTACACGCTCGTGACAAAGGCGCCGGTTCGATCGCCCTCGTACGACCGCGCGATGCGAGCGGTACGGTCCACTATCATGGTGGGCATCCTGGGACTGGCCGCCTGCGGCGGAACGCGCCAGGTCAGCCACAGCGGCGCCGCCGCCTACGAGGCGAGCCTGACGGCGCTCGGCGACGGGTTCGCTGTCGCCTGGTCCGATACACGCGACGGCAACGCCGAGATCTACGCCCGTCTCATCGGTCCCCGCGGACGACCTCGTGGTCCGGTTCGTCGCCTCACGGTGTCGCCCGAGTCATCGTACGAAGCGGACATCAAAGCCGTGCGCGACGATCTGGCGGTCGCCTGGTACGAAAAGTCCGCCGACGGAACGGTGGCGGCGAAGCTCGGCCTCTGGACGCGGGACGGACGCGCGCGTTGGGTGACGACGGTTTCAGCCGACGGGCGCAATCCCCTGGTGCGCGTCAACGGGGGCGAGCTGTTCTGTGCGTGGATCGCAGACACAAGCGACGGCGCGGAGCTCCGGGCGGGGTGGTGGGACCTTGACGGGCGTCCGATCGCGCCGGCGCGGCGCTTGGCCGCCGCGAGCCGGACCACCTGGAACCTCAACACGGCGCTCGACGAAGACGGACGTGCCTGGGTCGTGTTCGACGCCAGGGCCGGCACGCGCAGTGAGGAATTGTTTCTGGTCCGCGCCGACAAGACCGGCTCCGCCGTGGTCCGCCTGACGTCGGACGACGGCTTCACGTCGAAATATCCCGACATCGCCTTCGGGGAACGGCGCGTGGCCGTCACGTGGTTCGACAAGCGGGACGGCAACGAGGAAGTGTACCTGGTCGTCTCCAGCCCGGATGCGCTTGACGGCGCACTGGAATCTGGTGCGCGACGCATCACATCGACGCCTGGTGAGTCTATCGGGGCCTACGTCGGTTGGAACGGACGGCGATTCGGCCTCGCGTGGAACGACAACTCGGAGGGCCAGGCCGAAATCTACTTTCAACCCTTCGATCCGTCAGGGACGCCCGCCGCGGACGCGCGGCGGCTCACCAACAACCGCACATCGTCGTCAATACCAGCGATTCAGCCACTCGGCGAGGGTTTTGCGCTGGCGTGGACCGAGCACATGCCGGCCGGGGCGGACGGGCACGACCCGAGGTCCCGTTCCGAAATTGTTTTTTCCCCCGTGCGCTGAACCACAGCGCTCTATTAAGAGACTATTAAGAGCCCTGGCCCTTCGCGCTCGGTTGACAGAACCAACGGTCCTGGACCAGGGACGGACGAAGGACCAACGCCGAAGAACCAAGGACCTATTCGCCGCCCAGGAGCACCGTGATGCCGGTCCTCAACGTGCGCGGGAGGGCGGGGAAGCCCGCCGCCGATTCGTACTCCGCGCCTCCCAGGTTTTCGATGCTCGCGTACCACTTGAGGCGCGGATGAATCCGGTACGAGCCGCTCAGATCGACCTTCTGGTAGGCGGCGCCGAGATCGTGATTGGGAAGCAGCATGGAATCGCCGAAGAATGGGTCGCTCAGGAACGTGCTGTCATCCTGCTTGCCCGAGAAGTACCCGGCCAGTGCGATCTGTGCCGGTCCCTGGACGTACGAGAGAAAGAGACTTCCCGAATGAGTGGGCCGGCGAAAGGGGCGGGCCCCCACGAGCGGCGAGAACGCGCCAATCTCGATGTCGGGGAACGCTGGATTCCTCGAAGGGGCGAGGGCGCCGCCGGAAAACGATCTCGTGACCACGGCGTCGAGGAACGTGTACGCGCCAGATGCCCTCAGGCGTGGCCCGACCACCAAGTCGGCCGACGCCTCCAGGCCCTGGGCACGATACGATTGTGAGTTCACGTACGCGCCGAACGCAGTCGCCGCCGCCGCCTCCGGCGGAACGCCCACCTGCGGCAGGACGCTCCTGCTGACGAACTCGATCAGATCCTGGAACTCGTTGTGAAAGAAGGTGGCCCGGAGCCGGAGCTGGCCGCGCCAAAGGCCCTGCTCGAGCCCGAGGTCGAGGTTGCGCGCTCGCTCCGGACCGATGG
>CAZCEL010000505.1:0-3627 GCA_964497175.1 uncultured Bifidobacteriaceae bacterium | reverse complement strand
ATGTCGTAGTTCCACTGGTCGCTGTGGTGGATCTGGTAATGCCACCTCCGCCGGCCCGTCTTGACGTCGAGCGCGATGACGCTGCCGCCGAACAGGTTGTGGCCTGGACGATGCCCCGTGTAGAACTGATAGGTCGAGGCATTGGTCACGATATAGACGAGCCCTCGCGCCGGGTCCGCCGATGCGGGCGCCCACGACGCCATGTTCCCCGAGAACACCCACGCGTCGTTCTCCCACGTCTGGTGTCCGAATTCCCCGGGCCTCGGGATCACGTGAAACTTCCAGAGGCGCTTTCCGGTTCTCGCGTCGTAGCCCTGGATGTCGGCCGGCACGTTCTCGATCCGGGTCTGGTCGTAGCTGGGCTCGTGTCCGGCGAGCACCACGACGACGCCGTTCACGACGATGGGCGGCGACGAGGACGTGATCTCGCCGAGCTTCCTGGGAAGCCCGTAGTCCGGGTCGTAGCGCTCGCCCTTCCAGGTCAGCCACGGCCCCCAGTCGCTCACGAGATCCGGGATCATGTCGACGACCCCGCTCCTGGGAAAATCCTTGAGCGGCACGGGCCTGCCCCAGTTCTCGAGCGGCCGGCCCGTCCTGGCGTCGAGCGCCCAGAGAAAGAAGCCGGGCGTCGAGATGTAGATCACGCCGCGCCCATCGATGTTCGCGTAGGCGACGCCCTTGCCGAAGTCGGACCGCGGCGAGCGCCAGAACCGGCTCGTGTCGGGCTCGCGGAAGGTCCAGCGCGTCTCGCCCGTGGCGGCGTCGATCGCCACGACCTGCCGCCGCTGACCCACGACGGTATAGAGCACGCCGTCGACGAAGACCGGCGTCGCCCTGGCCGTGTACTCGATGCCCGGCCCGAAGTTGTCCCCGCGGAAGATCCAGGCAACTTTCAGCGTGGAGAAATTGGACGCGTTGATCTGGTCGAGCGGCGAGGACCGTGTGTGCCCGGCATCGCCACCCAGGTAGCGCCACTCGCCGTTCTCGACGCCGGCGAGCTGCGCGAAGCCCGCGGACGGGACGAGGAGAAGAGCCGCGACGAGAGAGAGGACCGAGCAGCTGAACCTTGATGGCCTCATGTTGCCTTCGACTCCGTGACCGTGTGACGCGACACCAGGCATGACGCCGTCGCCCCGCCTATCGCCAGACACGGAGCACCCGTCGCGGAGACGGTCCGCCGGGCGCGCTCAGTACCGCGGCAGACGGTACACACGCATGGCCGTGTCGTGAAACATCGCGGCGCGCTCGTCCGCGGAAAAGCCCTTCGTGAGCTTCTTGAACTGGTTCCACAGCACCGTGTACGAGCACGACAGCTTGTCGACCGGGAAGTTGCTCTCGAACATGCACCGTCTCGGCCCGAACTGCTCGATCGTATGGCGGTACCACGGTTCGTTGGCCTTCAGCAGCTCGTCTGATGTCGGCGGCCGCTTCCGCTCGTGCCAGCCGAAGCCGTTGACCACCATCTGAATGCCGCCCACTTTGGCGACGACGTTGGGACACTTCGCCAGCTCGACGAGGGCCGGCTTCCAGGCGGCGAACACCTCGTCGCGCCGTCCCGCATACCGGCCCACGCCAATTGGGCCGCCGAGATGGTTGAAGACGATCGTCGTGTCGGGAAACGCGCGCGCCAGGTCCGTCAGGTCGGTAATGTGCGTGTGGTAAACCCACCCCTCGAACGACATCCCGTACTGCCGCAGGTACGCGTAGCCCTTTCGGAAGCTCGAATCGAGCAGTACGTGCTCAGGCAGATCGGCCGGCTGGTTGGGCACGACCGACTTGTCGGCCCACGCGGCCCGATGCCTGATGCCGCGGAATCGCTGCGGGCTCACCGCGAGGTGCGCCTCGAGCACCGGCTGGACCCGGTCGCCGAGCCGCAGGTCGGCCGTGCCGACGATGGCCGCCGCCACTCGTGCGGCGCCGTACTGTCCGCTCGCGCTCGCCGCGGCGATGCCCTGTACGAACTCGGTCTCGCCGACGACCTTGAACTCCTCGGGGCCGCTGGCGCGGTACATGGACGTGCACTCGACAAACACGGTCTGCCGCACGTTGTGGGCGCGCATGTCGGCGACCATCTCGTCGAGCAGGTACCGGTTGCCCGGCCGATCCCAGAGATGGTGATGGGGATCGATGATGGGGAGCTCGGGCTCGAGCGCGGCCTCGTCGGTCAGACTCAGCCAGTTCGGCGGGTTCGCACCCTGCGCGGCGTGAAACACGGACGGGTCGCCGAGCGTTCGGCTCGCGACCATTGCGGCGGCCCCGCCCGCGGCGTATCGTCCGACACCATCAAAGAAGGCTCGCCTGGTGATGCCGTTGTCCTTCACAGAGCCCCCATTCCTCCGGGCCGCGCTGCCGCTGACGCGCCCGCTCTACGACAGCGCCATCGCTGTGTACCCGCCGTTGACCGGCAGAATGACGTACTGCCTGCCCTCGTGCATGTACGTCATCAATCCGTACTGACCCATCGCGGGCGTCGGCACCGCGCCGAGGCGCTTGCCGGTCTTCTTGTCGATGGCAAAAAGATGCGGCCGGTTGTCGTCGGTCTGTCCGGTCGCGAACAGCAGCGTCGACGTCACCATCATCGCCGCGTGGCCGCCGCGGCCCCAGTTGGTGTCCACATTGGTGACGCCCTTCATGAGCGGATGGTTTCGGAACGCCTCCTGCTGCTCGCGGGCCATGTCGCCGTGCGGAATCATCCACAGGTGCTCGCCGGTGTTCATGTCGATCGCCACGATCCGGCCGACCGGTCCCTTGAAGATGCCGGGGAGCCCGCGCAGCGGGCTGTTCGGCGGCAGCGGCGGCGCGGGAAGACTCGCGGCTCCAGGCGCTGCCCACGGTGAGAGGGTCTTGCCGGTCATCTTGGGGGTGTCGTACGCGCTGCCTGGCGCGACCTGCAGCCTGAAGCAGTTGCTCGTGGACGTGATGAAGATGACGCCCGTCTGTGGATCCGCCGCGGGCGGCCCGGTGATGTTCACACCACCGCCCCCGCCCGGACAGTTCTGCGTGGGGAGCGCGCCCTCGGGATTGCCGCGATGGTTCGGCGGCGCGAAGAAGGGCGCCAGCGCCTGCGTGCGCTTCGCCTCCTCGAGCGCCAGCCTCCGGATCTCAGGCGTGTAGTCGATGAGGTGCGACTCGTTGCGTCCCTGCAGGTCGAAAGGCGCAGGCTTCGTCGGATGCGGCTGCGTCGGCGACAGCTTCTCGCCGGGAACTCTCGACGAGGGAACCGGCCGCATCTCGATCGGCCAGATCGGCTCGCCCGTCTGCCGGTTGAACGAGTAGAGGAAGGCCTGCTTCGTAGCCTGGAACACACCGGGGATCCGCCGGCCGTTGACCGTCACGTCCAGCAGGATCGGAGCGGTCGGTGTGTCGTAGTTCCAGATGTCGTGTTTGACGAGCTGATAGTGCCAGACGCGTTTGCCCGTCTTCACATCGAGGGCGATCAAGCTGGCGGCGAAAAGATTGTCGCCGGGCCGGTGCCCGCCGTAGTAGTCGATGGTCGCGGAGTTGGTGGGAATGAAGACCAGGCCGCGCGCGGGGTCGGCCGAGAGCGGCGCCCACGACGCGTCGTCGCCCGTGCACCGCCACGCGGCGTTCTCCCACGTCTCATGCCCGAACTCGCCGGGACGCGGG
>CAZCEL010000504.1:0-3629 GCA_964497175.1 uncultured Bifidobacteriaceae bacterium | reverse complement strand
GGAGGTGGGGGCGGCTCGGGCCGATCGGCCACGAACGCCATCATCGACGGCACGGCCGGGAGCGTATCGGTCACGTACATGGCCGGGATGACGAACACGGCCAGGATGATGGCGCTGTGAGCGACGATCGATATCAACGTCGGCGCAGCGGTGGGATCGTGGAAGGGATGTCGCGGGCCGCCGGAAATGAGATCGAACATGGGAACCTCCGTCGCCGGTCCGGCCTGCCAGCCGGACGGACGTGCCCGCCCGATCGGGCGCCCCACCGAGGGCACCCGATCTGTGCGGGCCCATCAAGCACTGGCGCGGACGCTCGCCGGCTCTTCCCGAGTCGCGAAGGCATGCGACAGGCTGCGCACCGACAGCACGGGGCACGGCGCCGTCCGCACGACCTTCTCGGCCACGCTCCCCATCACCACGTGACCCACGAGACCGCGACCATGCGTGCCCATGACAATCAGGTCGATGTTCTTCTCCTTCGCGAAGCTGACGATCTCGTTCGCGGCGTAGCCGGGCCGCAGCGTGAACTCGGGCTTCAGCTCGGCCTGCTCGTGCGGCGTCACGATCTTCAGCAGGCGCTCGCGAACCGCGTCCTCGATCGCGCCCTCGAGGCCGAGCGGAAACTCGGTCTCGAAATCCGACTGCGCCTTTTCCCCCACATGCAGGAAGTAGAGCTGGGCGCCAAAGGTTCTGGCCAGCGCGATGCCATACTGAACGGCGGCCTCCGAGGTCTCGCTGAAGTCGTGCGGCACCAGAATGCGCTTCAGAGCAATCATCTCCAGACCCTCCTTCCAAGGCTCAACCATCGCAATCGACGTGCCAGAACCTCTCTCCATTCCCCATCTGTCATGACGCGGCCACCGGCGCCGCCTCCTCCTCGCTCTTCTGCAGTGAGCCCAGGCCACAGCGGTTGATCCGATCGCCCAGCGTTGAGCGCTTGATCTGGAGCAGTTCGGCCGCTTTGGACTTGTTCCCGCCGCTCACCTTGAGCGCCCAGCCGATGAGATTGGCTTCGACCTCGCGGAGCCTGTCGTCGAGGGATATCGGTGCCGTCTCGGTCGTGGGCGCCACGCGCGGAAGGATCTCGGCTGGCTGCGCCCCGGCGCGGAAGAGGATGTTGGCCGAGACGCAGCCGATCCGCACGGTTCCGCAGGAACAGGTCTGCGCGATCCGCTCGCACGCGTTCTCGAGCTCGCGTACGTTGCCCGGCCAGGCATATCGCATGAAGGCCTGTTTGACCGCATCCGAAATCGGCGGCATGTCCTCGTTCCGCCGCCTGAAATACCGGCTGAGGAAGTGCTCCATCAGCACCGGGATGTCTTCGCGACGCTCGCGCAGCGGCGGCAGCGTGACGGGCAGCACGTTGAGCCGATAGTAGAGGTCCTCGCGGAACTTACCCTCGGTCACCAGCTGCTTCAGGTCGCGCTTGCTGCCCGCGATCACGCGCACATTGACCGGCACCACCCGCGTGCCGCCCAACCGCTCGATCGTCCGGTTCTGCAGCACGCGCAGGAGCTTCACCTGCATCGACAGCGGCACGTCGTCGATATCGTCGAGGAAGATCGTTCCGCCGTCGGCCAGCTCGAAGCGCCCCGGACGGTCCTTGATCGCCCCGGTGAAGGCGCCCCGCTCGTGGCCGAAGAGCTCGGATTCGATCAACGTTTCGGAGAACAGCGCGCAGCTCACGGCGACGAAGCTGTGATGGCGCCTCCGGCTGTTCTGATGAATCAGCGTCGCGGTGACCTCCTTGCCGGTGCCGCTCTCGCCGGTCACGAGCACGGTGCTCTCGCTGTTACCGATGACGCGGAGAAACTCGAACACCGCCCGCATCCGGGCGCTCTTGCCGACCACGACCGAGTCCATCGCGATCTGGGGGGACACCATCACTACACCTCGCGAGTCAGACGAGACGCAGCGTTTCGAATTCCGGGATCTCCTCGCGAATTGCCATCTCCACGCCTACGTGGAGCGTCATGTGCGCGCTCGGACAGCCGGCGCACATGCCCGTCAGCCGCACGTCGGCTGAATTACCGTTCACGGATAGCAGCTCGATGTCGCCGCCATCTGCCTGAAGGAATGGACGGACCCGGTCGAGCACCGTCTGGACACGCTCTCGTGGAATCATGGGGCAGCTCCTCGGGAAGACCAGCAGGCAAAACCAGGGCAACGGCTGTGCCACAGACGGGTTGCCGAATTTCCGGACTATTTGCGACTTTCCGGCGGAGGGAGGGTCGCGGAGCTGGGGATTATTCCCCGGAGAAGGGGAAACGTCCCGTCAGGGCGTCCCAGTGCGTTCGAGCTGGAACTTGTCGATTCGGTATCGAATCTGGTCCCGATTGAGGCCGAGCAGCGCGGCCGCCCGCGTCTGGTTCCAGCTGGTCCGCTCGAGCGCTTGCAAGACGAGCGACCGTTCGAGCTCGTCAAGAGCGATACCGCCCCGCGGCAGCTCGACCCGGTCGCCGATCTTCAGCGGCCCGAGACCGCCAATCGCGAAATCGGAGGCGCCGAGCACAGGGTTTTCCGAGAGCAGCATCGCGCGCTCGACCGTGTTCCGCAGCTCGCGGATGTTGCCTGGCCAGAGGTGGCCTTGGAGGCGCTTCATTGCCTCCGGCGTGACGCCGCGCACCCGCTTCTTGAACTCAGTGTTGTAGGCATCGACGTAGAAGTCGACCAGCAGCGGGACGTCTTCGGGCCGATCCCGCAGCGGGGGCAGCGCAATGGGCAGCACGTTCAGGCGGTAGAAGAGATCCTCGCGAAAGCGTCCCGCCCGGACCTCGTCCTGCAGGTTGCGATTGCTCGCCGCAATCACCCGCACGTCGACGCGGATGTCGACGGCGCCGCCGATGCGCTTGAAAGTTTTCTCCTCGAGAAAGCGCAGCAGCTTCGCCTGCAGCCCGGGAACCATCTCGCCGATTTCGTCCAGGAATACGGTGCCGCCATCGGCCGTCTCGAGCAAACCGCGCTTCTGGCGGTCGGCCCCGGTAAACGCGCCTTTCTCGTGCCCGAACAGCTCGCTCTCGAGAAGCGACTCGGGGAGGGCCGAACAGGTGATGTTCATGAAGGGCTTCGACGCCCGATCGCTGTTGTAATGAATGACCTTGGCCGCCAGATCCTTGCCGGTTCCACTCTCGCCCGTCAGCAGAACGGTGGACGCCGGACTCGCCGCTACCTTCTGCAGGAGCGCCTTGACCGCCAGGAGTCCTGCGCTGGCACCCACGATGCGGCCCAGGCTGTAGGGCTGAGCCTGGGTCGCGCGCAGGCTGCGGACTTCCCGCCTGAGCCGCGTGGTCTCGAGCGCCTTCTCGACCAGCATCACGATCTCGTCCAGATTGAACGGCTTGTTCGCGTAGTGGTACGCGCCGTGCTTCATGGCCTCGACAGCCGTCTCGACGCTCGAGTACGCCGTCAGCAGAATGACCAGCGCCTCGGGATCCCTCTCCTTGATGCGCTTGAGGACCGTCAGGCCGTCCCCGTCGGGCAGCTTGTAGTCGAGCAGGACCAGATCGACGCCCTCCTCGTGACGGGCAACCGCGGCCGTCGCCGACTCGGCCTCGACGACGCGGTACCCCTCGTCAGCCAGACGATCTTTGAGCGACCACCGGATCAGCGGCTCGTCGTCGACGACGAGC
>CAZCEL010000503.1:0-3641 GCA_964497175.1 uncultured Bifidobacteriaceae bacterium | reverse complement strand
GCGGGTCCGGCGGACCCGCTATAATTGGAGATCAATCACGAGATGCCTATGCACCAACGCCTTCGACTCCTGGGTCTGCTGGCATGGCTCGGCGGAAGCGCACTGGTGGCGGGCCAGGCGTCGCAGGCCCCGACAGTCCAGCCGCCGGTGTTCCGGACTGAAGTCGAGTACGTCGAGGTCGACGCGGTCGTCACCGACCTCGAGGGGAATTTCGTGCGCGACCTCGGCCAGGACGATTTTCAGGTGTTCGAGGACGGCCGTGCCCAGACGATATCCACGTTCTCACTGGTGGACATCCCGGTCGAGCGCCTCGAGCGCCCGCTGTTCGCCGCGCGCGCAATCGAGCCCGACGTGCAGTCCAACCAGCGACCGTTCGACGGACGGGTGTACGTGGTCATCCTCGACGATCTGCACACCGAGGCGCTCCGGTCGCAGCGCGTCAAGGCCGCGGCACGACAGTTCATCGAGCGCAACCTCGGCGCCAACGATCGGATGGCCGTGATCTTCACTGGCGGTCGAGCCGAGGCGGCCCAGGAGTTCACGAGCAACAAGCGCCTGCTCCTGAACTCGGTGGACAGGTTTCTGGGGCGCAAATTGCCGTCAACCACCATTGCCAGGAACGAGGAGTACTGGCGGCGACGGAACCTGCCGCTCTTCGACCGGCGTGTGAACGATCCGTACGACCAGGAACGCGCATACAACACGCGATCCATGCTGGAGACGCTGCAGAAGGTCGCCGAGTGGTTCAGCGGCGTCCGCGGGCGCCGGAAGTCCATGCTGCTCGTCAGCGAAGGCATCGACTACGACCTCACCGAGATCATCCGCCAGTACGATTCGACCCCGAGCATGGCCTCGTCGATCATCGACGACATCCGGCAGACGATTGCCGCAACCGCCCGCTCGAACGTGAGCATCTATGCCATCGACCCGCGCGGCCTGGGCGGGTTCGCCGACGAGGACATCGCCGTCGGGAGTTTCGCGGACGCCGACCGTGGCGACACCGATCCCATCTCGGGGGCGGTGGCGCCCGGTGCGGCCGCCAACTACGGTCCTCGGGCGCTCAACAACGAGCTGTGGATGTCCCAGAACAGCCTGCGCACGCTGTCCGAGGAGACCGGCGGATTCGCCGCCGTGAACCGCAACGACTTCACGACGGCCTTCGAACGCATCGTCAAGGACAACAGCTCCTACTACGTGCTGGCGTACTATCCGGCCGCGAGCAAGCGGGACGGCAAGTTCCACAAGATCGAGGTCCGCGTCAGGCGCCCGGGCCTGACGGTCCGGGCGCGCCGCGGGTACGTCGCGCCGAAGGGCAGGCCCTCGCCTCCCAGGAACACCAAGACCGGCGGCATGAGTCCGGAGCTGTTCGAGGCCATCAACAGCCCGCTGAACGTGAGCGGCGTGCGGATGCAGGTGTTCGCCGCACCGTTCAAAGGCCCTGCGCCCAATGCGTCGGTGCTCGTGGGCGTCGAGCTCGCCGGGCGGGATCTCAGCCTCGCGACCGGCAGCAAGGTCGAAGTGTCGTACCTCGCCGTGGACGCGAAGTCCAAGGTGTTCGGCCCGCGCAACGACGTGATCACCATGAACTTCCGCCCTGAAACGCGCCCCCTCGCCGAACAGTCGGGCATTCGGTCGTTCGGCCGCCTAGATTTGCCACCGGGACGCTATCAACTGCGCGTGGCCGCGCGCGACGTTGCCAACGCCTCGGTGGGCTCGGTCATCTACGATCTGGACGTTCCGGAATTCTACAAGGAGCGGATCAGCCTGAGCGGGATCGCCCTGACGTCACTCTCCGGCGCATCGATGCCGAGCGGGCGTCTGGACGAGCAGTTCAAGGACGTGCTGCCGGCGCCTCCTGTCGGGCAGCGGACGTTCCCGCAGAACGACGAGATCGCGCTCTTCGCGGAGGTCTACGACAACTCTGGCGCCGCGCCGCACAGGGTCGACATCGTTGCCAGCGTGCTGACCGACGAAGGGCGCGTCCTCTTCAAGCACGAGGAGGAGCGGTCGTCCAGCGAGCTGTCCCCCCCGACTGTGGTCTTCGACAAGGGGAAAACAGCGGAGGTGACGGACGCGTCGAAGCGCCTGTCCGGCGGCTTCGGCTACACCGCACGCATCCCGCTATCGGAGATTCCACCCGGCCTGTATGTCTTGAACGTCGAGGCGCGTTCCCGGCTCGGCGACAACCCGAGCGCGGTGCGACAGGTGCAGTTCCGAGTCGTGCCGCCGGTTCGGTGACACGCGCGCCGGCGCGTCATCCCGCGGTTACTTTTTTGCCGTCGCCGCGGGCGCTTCGAGCGTCTTGACCTTCGCCGGCTTCACGTTGCCGTTCGCGTGCGTGAAGTTCCAGTTGTTGGCGTTCATCTTGGGGCTGTACGGCGTCTCGATCGTGATCGTCTGAATCTCCCCTGGCTGGAGCAGCCCCTCGATGACGCCGCGGCCGCCGGCGACGATGGCGCCCGCCTTGTCGTACCAGGTTTCGGCAATCGTGAGCCGCGCGATCGGGGCGACCGACGCGTTCCTCACCCTGACGGTCGTCACCACGAGATTCTTCCCTGGCTGGGCCTTCGTGACCGGCTGTGTGAACTCGACGGCCGCCTCGCCCCTGATGGGCGGCGTGAACTTTTTGCCGGCCAGCACGGGCTGCAGAGGTGGCTGGCTCGTCTGTGCGAGTGTCCCTGGCGTGGAAAGGGCGGTGCCGGCGAGCATCGCGGCGACGACAACACGTAGGCGGGTCATAGCATTCCTCCCGGACAGACCGACTCAGGCCAAAAAAGAGCGCCGATTATAGCAGTTCAGACGGCTGCTACATTTCCCCGTTCCAATCTTCAGGCTCGGGGTTCACCGACCGGAACACCTCCAGGTGCCACTTCCCGCCTCCCCAAGGCTCGATCACTTCGGCCGCCACCACGTCCACCAGCAACTCGGAGAACAGGCGCCCTTCCGGATCGCCCTCGAGGTGATAGGCCGGTTCGTCCCAGCCGAAGTTGGGATAGAGCGTCAGCGTCAGAAACAGGTCGTATCCATCGTCGACCACGATCAGCTGGCCGCAGGGCCGCTTCAGCGTCGAGTGGTAGATCAGGTATTTTTCGGCGCTGTGCGCGCGAATGTAGCGCTTGAGCGCGAACTCGCGCGCCACGATCTCCTCGACCGCGATCTTCTTGTCCCAGCAGTCGCGGCAGTACTTCTCCTCGCCCCGCGGCTCCGACAGCTCCTTGGCGCCGCACAGCGCGCACCGCGACTTGACCACTGCCTTGCGTGGCATACTGATTGAAGTCTAGCACCATGGAACGACCCTCGCACGCAGGCCTCCGCCATCTGGCGCTCAACGTACGTCAGCTCGACGCGATGAAGCGGTTCTACGTGGACGTGCTGGGTTTCGCCGTCGAGTGGGAGCCCGATCCAGACAACGTGTACTTGTCGTCGGGTATCGACAACCTGGCGCTGCACCGCTCGACCGCGCTCGCTCCTGATCCTACCGCTCCGTCCACGGGCGGGATCGTTCCTGACGCGCCGGCACTCGATCACCTCGGCTTGATCGTGCGGCAGGCCGACGAGGTGGACCAGTGGGCGCTCTTTCTCGAGCAGCGTGGCGTGACGCTCGAAGCGCGGCCGCGCACGCATCGCGACGGCGCCAGGTC
>CAZCEL010000502.1:0-3642 GCA_964497175.1 uncultured Bifidobacteriaceae bacterium | reverse complement strand
CGAGATCATGCCTAGTCTCGTGGGCTCGGAGATGTGTATAAGAGACAGGTGCAGCGCAGGCCGTTCACCCAGATGTCGTCGTCGAACCTGCTTGGATACTCGGCCACCAGCTGGTACCGGTCGAACGCCGCCAGAAACCCGGGCTCATGGAAGAACCACGATGGGTACGAGCTCTCATAAATGTGCGGCGCGACCGTCTGTTTGGTCAACATGTCCCTGCCTCGCCCATCCTTGATGATCGGCACGCGTTCGAGGACGATGAATGCGATTTCGGGAATCGCGTTGAACCGGCTGATCCAGGCGTAGGGATCGTCCAGGTACTGCGTCACCCCGGACAGCAGAATCAGGTTCGGGGCATCGGAGGCCATGCTCTCTTCGATGGTGTGGAAGAAGTGCAGCCTGCCGTCTGCAGCGTCGGTCTTCCCGACCTCGACGAACTGGGCCTGCTCCACGACGTGCCACCTCAGGTCCGGAATCCGATCAAGCCAACTGCGATGCTGGTAGTAGACGCTGCCAAGGGCGCCGCCGAAGTCGAGCACTGACAGGCGTCCCTCTTCCGCCGCTACTCTCTCGGCGACCGTGAGCAGTTCCCAGCAGAGGCGCGAGTCATTGAACAGCAGGCTGTCGCGCTCATACTTCGCCTGGCCGGCTCTTACCAGTCGCAGCGCTTCGTGGCACTTTCGCAGAATGCCTTCAGACTGATAGCCTTGACAGAGTGGCCTCACGTCGCACCAGCGGGCATAGTCGCCCGTCCACATCGACGAACTGTAGCGGGTGATCCTGATGCCCGCCTCCACCAACGGCATCAATCGGCGCAGCATGTCACCAGCCGCGGCTCTGCCGCAACGCGACTCGCGTTCGGCTCAAGGACCGGGCTCGTCGCCTCCGCCGCCTGGCGAAGCCGGCAGTTGAGCAGAAAGGTCAGGAGAAAACACCAATAGTCTCGGGAAGCAAGACCGTCAGTATCGTTCGGGTAAGCCACATACTGGAAGACGCGCGGAAGGACGGGTACAGACGATCAAGCGCGCGTCGCACACGTCCGCGAGTCTCCTCGAACTCCGGCTCCATGTGTATCGCGACGCCTGGCTTGTCGAACGTGGGCAAGTAGATCAGGCGCCCAAAATTGTGAATCTTGGGACGCGCATCACCCGTTCGACTGATGACAATGTCGTCGGCTAGGTACTCGATTGTCTCGCTCGATACGTCGCCGTCGGCCGGCAACGCTTGAAGGATCTCGCAATACCGCTTCAGATGAGTGCGCGTGACCGCATAGATGCCGTACAGTACGTCCACGTTCATCTCGCCGGCGGGCGCTGCGGGACAATGGTGATACGTGCCGGCACTGCTGCCCGCTCTGCCGTGTGGGACTGACGGTTCCACCAGGAGACTGAGGAACAGGTCTTTGACCTGGTGCGGCATGACCAGCAGGTCATCGTCGATGCTGATGAGAAATGCCGGATCGAACTCGGCTGCCACAAGCCACGCCCAGCCAGGGCCACGTCTGACGCCCTGATCCACGAGCGTCAGGCGCGGGTCGTCGATGCGCACCCAGTCCCGGATTCGCGTGGCGGGATTGTGGTTGGACACGACGACGCGCTCGACGAAATCGCATTTCAAGAGAGCGCGCGCGTTGGGTTCGACGAATCTGACTCGCTCAGGGCTGTAGCTCGGGATGATGATTGTGACCTTCTCTTCACGAGGCAACGACAAGCGCGGCCCGACGTACGTGTACAGCTTCCACAGCCTGTAGAAGACCTGCCGCCGCAGCCGACCCGTCATATCGCGGACTGGTGCGAACAGTAACGTTGGCGTCATGGCGCCGTTTTCAGCGACACAGACGAGGTCTCGCGAACCCAGAATCCTGTTTCGGCTCCGTTGCAAAGCTCTACGCGGTCGGCCGCCGAGAGTCGACTCTCTGACACCCTGAAGCGGCAGCCGTCATCGGAATCGGAGGTGCTCAATCTTAGCATCATGATGCCATTCCGCCTTCTCGGCGATGGCGGTGTCGCTCAAACAGTTCCTCAGGCGGCGGGCAAGCTCCCGGACGTCCGGCTCCCTGAAGATGCTGTACCTGGTTCCCGGTATCCGGCAGACGTGAACATCGGCGGCCAGGCCTTTCCACCCCATGTAGGCATCGTAGGACACTCCATCAAGCCTGTCTCCCGTGGGTTGGAAGAGCGTGATACGGCCGGGGTAGTACAGCGGAAAGTAGGACCTGTCTCTGGGCGGTGGAACGAGAGTACGAGTTACCGAAGGAATCAGCCTGCGACTCGAACGCTCGAGCGCCCTCTTGAGCAAGGCCACAACGTACGCTGCCTTCTCTCTGTGGATCGTTCTGTTGAAGCTTCGTACGTGATGTCTGATGCGCTCGCGATATCCGGACAGGTGCATCGCACCGGACAGATAGACGAAGATGATGGCGAGCAGGTCGGTCTTCTGACCCTGAGCCCGCAACTGCTGCCCCATCTCGAAGGCCACCTCCCCTCCGAAGCAGAATCCGCCAATACTGTAAGGGCCGTCAGGCTGCAGGCCGCGCATCGCCTCTGCATAGAGGGTTGCCATCTCCTTGGTCATGCGGCTGGCAACCTTGTCGTCGAGTCTGGCAGCCTCGGGGAAGCGAAATGCGTAGACAGGTTGGTCCGTCCCAAGGTACTGGGCCAGCTGGCTGTAGGTAAACGGATCGCCACCGTGTCCAGGGACCAGAAACAGCGGCTTCTTCTTCCCGTTGGGCTGCAGTGGAATGAGAAACGTCCTGGTGTCGCCTGGTTCCCCGCGAACCAGCGGGGCAAACCGTCCGATCGTCGGTGCCTGGAAGAGACTGGCCGGTTCCAGGTGACGACCAGTCAGCCTCTCGACTTCCAGCACGACGGCAACGGCCGACAGCGAGTCGCCGCCGAGCGCGAAGAAATTGTCCAGAACGCCGACGCGATCGACCTTGAGCACGTGCTCCCAGATTTTCGCCAACCTTTCTTCCAACTCATGTCGGGGACGCGCGTAGTCGGCCTTGAGCTGAGCCGACAACCGAGTGGCCAGAGTCACCCGCTGAACCTTGCCGGTCGGGCTCTTCGGAATCTCCTTCACGATGACGATCTGGCTCGGAACCTTGTGATGGGCGAGTCGAGAGAACAGGAACGCGCGCAGCTCCTGCTCGGTGGTCTTCGAGCGGTCTTTCAGGACGACTGCGGCAACGAGGTCTTCGCCAAGAGACCTGTGGAGAACTCCAAACGCGACCGCCTCCACCACGTCAGCGTGTTCGAGCAGCGCTTCGTCCACCTCGCGGGGAGCGATCTTCTCGCCGCCTCGATTGACCATCTCTCTCGTTCGTCCGCTGATGCTCAGATACCCGTCCTCGTCCAGCACGCCGAGGTCGCCGGTGCGAAACCAACTATCGCGAAATACGATCCCATTCACCGACGGGTTGCCGGCATACCCCGCCGTAATGTTGTCGCCACGTATCGCGATCTCACCGGGACGCCCTGGCAGGCAGGTGTTCCACGCCTCGTCCACGATCCTGATCTCGGGTCCTGCAGCCGGCCCGACCGTCCCGGCCTTTCGGCGTGCGGGTGGCAGGGGGTTACTCGCTACCTGCGAGGCGATCCGTGACGGCGATGAGTTTCTGGCGCAGCGCGGGCAGCTGCTCGA
>CAZCEL010000501.1:0-3647 GCA_964497175.1 uncultured Bifidobacteriaceae bacterium | reverse complement strand
CTGTTGAAGGTGCCGGACAAGAGCGAATTCCCCGGCACGGGGCCGAACGGCAACGGCATCGCGACATCGATGCTGACGCAGGCGCACTGGATCTCCGCGCTCAAGGACGGGTGCCAGCTCTGCCATCAGATGGGGAACAGGGCCACGCGCGAGTTCCCGAAGTCGCTCGGCACATTCCCGTCGAGCGTGGCGGCCTGGGACCGCCGCGTGCAGTCGGGCCAGCGCGGCGTGCAGATGAGCACGGCGTTGACGCGCTTCGGCCGGGATCGCGCGCTCGCGATGTTCGCCGACTGGACCGACCGGATCGCGGCCGGCGAAGTGCCGCCGCAGCCGCCGCGGCCGCAGGGCGTGGAGCGGAACGTCGTGCTGTCGCTGTGGGACTGGGGCACCGACCTGTCGTACGTCCACGACGAGGTCGCCACTGACAAGCGGAATCCGACGCTCAACGCCAACCGGAAGGTCTTTGGTGTGGATTTCACGACCGACTCGCTCATCTGGGTCGATCCGCTCGAGGGGACGACCGGGTCGGTGAAGACGCCTGTGATGGCTCCCGGCGCACCGTCGTTCTTCCCCCAGAAGATCGCGCTGCCGTCGCCCTACTTCGGCGAGGACGTCGTGTGGAAGAACACCAGCAACCCGCACAACCCGATGATGGACCACAAGGAGCGTGTGTGGATCACCAGCCAGGTTCGCGGTGTGCCCAATCCCGCGTACTGCAAGGCGGGATCGAACAATCCCTTTGCCAGAAACTTCCCGCTCGAGAACAGCACGCGCCAGGCAGCGGTCTACGACCCGAAGACTGGTGAGAATCTGGCAGTGGACACGTGCTTCAGCACGCACCACCTGCAGTTTGCCGAGGACAAGGACAACACGCTGTACTTTTCGGGCGACACGAACGTGATCGGGTGGGTCAACACGGCCGTGTGGGACAAGACCCGCGACGCCGAGAAGGCGCAGGGCTGGTGCCCAACGGTCGTCGACACGACAGGCGACGGGAAGATCGGCGAGTACACGCGGCCGCAGGCCCCTCCCGAAGCGGGCAAGGACATGCGCGTCTCCGGCTTCGCCTACGGCATCATCGTGAGCCCCGTCGACGGTTCCGTCTGGTGGGCGTCGGCCGGTGTGCCGGGGCGCATCGGGCGGCTCGAGCTCGGCAGCAACCCGCCGCTGACCTGCAGGGCCGAGGTGTACGAGCCGCCATTCGATCCCAAAGACCCGGCGAAGATAGGCGGATTCACGCCGCGCGGCGTCGACGTCGATCGCAACGGCGTCATCTGGACGGGGCTGTCGGGCGGGCCGCACATGGCGAGCTTCGATCGCCGCAAGTGCAAGGTCACCAGCGGCGCGACCGCGACCGGGCAGCACTGCCCTGAGGGGTGGAAGACCTACCCGGCGCCGGGTCCGCAGATGCAGGGCGTGGCGTCTTCCGGGAGCGCTGACTTCACCTACTACAACTGGGTCGACCAATTCGACACGCTCGGACTTGGGAAGAACGTCCCGATAATGGCCGGGTCGACGTCCGACTCCCTGCTGGCCCTGCTGCCGGACACCGGCCGGTGGGTGGTCCTCCGCGTGCCCTATCCGATGGGCTTCTACTCGCGCGGGCTGGACGGCCGCATCGACGATCCCAAGGGCGGCTGGAAGGGCCGAGGCGTCTGGGCCGACTACGGCACCAATCTGGCGTTCCATATCGAGGGGGGGAAGGGGACCAAGAGCGCGGTGGTGAAGTTCCAGATCCGGCCGGATCCGCTGGCGCACTGAAGGATCGGGCCGAAAAATCGGCGGATCCGGCAAATCGGCGTCCTTTTCGGGGCGCGGGGATGCTTGACAGAAACGCGCGTGCCGAGGACCATAGTAAACACTTGAAGCCGGCCGGTTTGTACCGCCGGCAGTGAACGGAGAGGGTCGCATATGACAAGCTGTGGATCGGGCCGCTGGCGGGCGTGGTCGGTGGGTTCTCTGGCTCTCGTCGGCAGCGTGGCGTTTCTGACGGCGCCGCTGGCGGCGCAGCGCGGATCCGGCGATCGACAGGTCACGTTCACGAAGGACGTGGCGCCGATCATTCAGCGCTCCTGCGTCACCTGTCATCGGCCGGGAGAGTTGGCCCCGATGTCGCTGCAGACGTACGAGGATGCGCGGCCCTGGGCGCGCGCGATCAAGACTCGTGTTGCGTCGCGGGAGATGCCGCCGTGGCACATCGATCGGAACATCGGCATCCAGAAGTTCAAGGATGACCCCTCGCTCAGCGACGAGGAAATCGCGACGATCGTCCGGTGGGTCGATGCGGGCGCGCCAAGGGGCAACCCGGCCGACATGCCGCCACAGCGGCAGTTCGCCGATCGGTCGGCGTGGGGAATCGGCACGCCCGATCTGGTGATCAGGTATCCGGCGTACAAAGTGCCGGCTGCAGGCCCGGATCTGTTCGGTTCTCTGTACACGCCGAATCCGCTCAGCGAGGATCGGTACATCAAGGCCATCGAAACCCGGCCCGTCGGTTCTCCCGCACGAAGGGTCGTGCACCACGCGCTCACTTTCGCGGTCGATCCTGAGGTCGACACCCAGAGCAATGGCGACGACAGTGTGTCCGACGGCGGGCAGTTTCTCGTCGAGTACGCGTCGGGCAAGAACGGCGAGCTCTATCCCGAGGATTCGGGCGTGCTCCTGCGGGCCGGTCAGCGATTCAAGCTCGACTACCACCTGCACTCGGTCGGCGAGGAGATCGATGCCCTCGTCGAGGTCGGGATGAAGTTCCACCCGAAGGGCACGACGCCGAAGCACATCCGCTGGTCGAAGCAGACCGCGCAGCCCTCGACGGATCTCGACATCCCGGGCGGCACGATCGTGCGACGCGACGGCTACCAGAAGTTCAACAGGGCGGCCCGGATCACGTCGTTCCAGCCGCACATGCACATCCGCGGCAAGGCGCAGTGCCTGGAGTTCATCTATCCCAATGCGACCACCGAGGTGGTGAGCTGCGCGAACTTCAACTACAACTGGCACCTCACGTACAACTATGCGGACGACGTCGCGCCGCTGATCCCGGCGGGGACGATCCTGCACGTCATCAGCTGGCACGACAACTCGGCCTCCAACAAGTTCAATCCCGATCCGCGGAACTGGGTCGGCGGGGGCAGCCGTACGATCGACGAGATGGGATTCGCCTGGATCGGCTGGTACGACCTCACCGACGAGGAGTACAAGGCTGAATGGGATGCGCGAAAGGCGCTCCAGCAGAGGACGACTCAGCAGCAGCAGCAGTAACGCCTGATGGCGCGAGCGCCCCGCCAGGGCGGGGTGCTCCGCCAGACCCGACAGCGTTTCCTGCGGGCCGCCCTTCCAGCCCTTCATCTGGTGTGCAACCTTCTATGACGAACTACCTGCGACAGGTCATCGCGGTGCCGCTGTTGCTCGGCCTGCTGGCGGTGCCTCAACTGGCGCGCGCCCAGGTCGAGGCGTACAACTTCAAATTCAACTCCGGGCAGAGCGTCCAGCCCATTTTCGAGGGATGGTCGCGGAACCCGGACGGCAGCTTCGACATGCATTTCGGGTACTTGAACCGCAATTATGTCGAGCAGCCTTCGATCCCGGTGGGCGCGGAGAACAACATCGAGCCGGGCGGCCCGGATCGGGGTCAGCCGACGTTCTTC
>CAZCEL010000500.1:0-3669 GCA_964497175.1 uncultured Bifidobacteriaceae bacterium | reverse complement strand
GACCGGCGCCGGTCGTAATGACGAGGAACTGCCTGCCCGAACGGGTCCTGTACGTCATCGGGTTGCCGCTGGTGCGCTGCGGCGTCGCCACGCGGGCGATCTCCCGGCCGGTCGTCTTGTCGAACGCATAGATATACGGATCACCACCGCCAATCAGAACAAGGCCGCTGGCCGTAACAATAGGACCTGGATTGCCTTGGGTTCCGAGACGTTCGGGAAGCGCTACGCCCTTGAGCAGCGGATGTTGTCGAATGGCCTGACTGCCCTCGCCGAAGGGGACCTTCCACGCGATGTCGCCGCGATTGAGATCGACCGCGACCAGAAACGCATAGGGACGCCTGGTCAGCGGAATGCCGCCGAGCTTCTCGCCGCTGTAGCCGACCGTGTCGGGCGCGCGATCGCGGCGCGGCGCCGAGGGAGGCGCTGCTGGCGCCCCCTGCGAGCCGCGAGACGCAAACAGGCCATACTGACCGCAGTAGTTGGAGTACTCCCAGCTCACGAAGGGGTCCTGCCCGTCGTTCTTGCACACTGTGCTGACGTGGTAGTTGTCGGCGGCCTTGACGAACAAGAGGCCGGTCGACGCGTCGAAAGCCGCGCCTCCCCAGTTCGAGGCCCCGATCTGGGACGGCCGTTGCACGGTTCCGCGGAGGCTCGGCGGCGTGAACAACGGTCCCAGACGGAACCGCTTGAGCTCGGCTTCGGCCAGCGCCTTGATTTCCGGCGTCAGGTCATTCGCGTCTGCGAGTGAGATCCCCTGGGACACCAGGGCGGGCGGCCTCGTTGGAAATGGCTGCGTCGGATAGGGCTGCTCCCCGGGCACGTCGGTCTCGGTGTCCACGGGACGCTCCTCGATAGGCCAGACCGGCTGGCCGGTGACACGATCGAACACATAAACGAAGCCCTGCTTCGACACCTGCGCCACGGCGTCGATGGTTCGGCCGTCGACTCGAATCGTCGCAAGCGTCGGCGCCGAGGCGAAGTCATAGTCCCAGAGGCCGTGGTGCACGGCCTGGAAGTGCCACTTCCGCTGTCCGGTCGCCGCATCGAGACACACGATCGATTCGGCGAACAGATTCGCCCCGGGCCGCCAGCCTCCCCAGTAGTCGCCGCTCGGCGTGGTGGTCGGCACATAGAGCAGCCCACGCTCCGCATCGAGCGAGAACGGCGCCCACACATTGGCGTGACCTGCGATCTTCCAGGACCCATTACCCCACGTGTCGGCGCCGAAGTCGTTCGCCGATTGAGGGATGGTGTGAAACACCCAGGCCCGCCTGCCGGTCCGCACGTCGAAGGCCTGAATGGTGCCGACCGGATCTCCTCTGTACTGCAGCCGGTCGGGCACGCCCGTGCCGACGATCACCAGGTCCTTGTAGACGACCGGCGGCGAAGTCACCTGCGTGTGGAGCCGCGGCACGTCGCGTCCCACGTTGACGTTGAGCGCAGAGGCGCCTCCGGCGCCGAACGAGGCGACGGCCGCGCCGGTCCTGGCATCCACGGCGAAGATCCGCTGACGGCCCGCGATGAAGATCCGCTGCTCGCCGTTATCGCCCCGCCAGAAGGCGACACCGCGACTGTTCAACCCCGTACCGCTCAGCGGCGGCCCTTCCTCGTACGTGCGGGGATCGAAGACCCACAACTGGGCCCCGGTCTCGGCGTTCAGCGCGACGATTCTGTGGAACGACGTGCTGACGTACACCACCTCGTCGACCATGATGGGCGTGTTCTCGAAGCCTCCGGGCCGCATGTTCCGCTCGGGCATGGGCCGGTCGATGGTCTGCCACGTCCATGCGAGCTCGAGGTCGCGGAAGTTGTCCGCCGTGATGTCCGCCGCCGCCGAGAACTTCGTGTGACCGGGGTCGCCGCCCCAGCTGGGCCACTCGATCATCTGCGGCCGGCCCTGCGCCGCCAGCAGCCCTGCGCCGAATACCGTGAGCGCCAACACGCGCCAGATCCTCACATCACCCTCCGATGTGCGCCCTTCCTGCCTTCCTGCCTTTCTGCCTTACCTTGGCGGTCTCTTCAGAACACCGCGACGGGATTCACCGGCGAACCGGCGCCGTTCTGCACGCGGAGGGGCGCGATGGTCAGCATGAACTCCCAGCGCTTTAGCTTCTCGGCCGTGGCCGCGAGCTCGTCGAGCGCGAGGTTGTCGAGCAGATTCATGCCGAGCGCCACCAGCGTGAACGTGTGGATGGGGATGGCCACGCCGGGAATGGTGCCGCCTTCCTGAGCCGTGTCACTGCCAAGGAGCGCGATGTCGCGCTCCTTGAAGAAGGGAATCAGCGACGGCTCGTAGCCCGCGCTCATGAAGCCCGCGGCCGCCGTGCCGGGTCGCCGGGTTCGCAGCAGCAGCGCGTCACCTGCGGAGATTCTGATCCCGGTGCGCTTCTCCCAGGCCTCGACATCCTCGCGTCGCACGCGCGTCCCCGGTATGTCGAGCAGCACGCCGCGGGTCACCAGGCCGTCCTTCGCGGAGTTGACGGTCAGCTTCGAGCAGCCTCCGCCGGTCGTCACCACCTCCTTGAAGTTGAGACCGTTGTAGATCTTGCCGTTGTACGAGACGTGACAGAGAGCGTCGAAATGCGAGAGCCTGCCACCGTGGTACTCGATTTCCTGCCGCTCGAAGAGGTAGTCGCCGTCGATCAGGAAGACGCTCGCGCCCGCGCCCGCGCGGTTGACGGGCCGCGGCTGAGGCGAGCTGGCCGGCTTGTCCTGCGCGATCGGATGGGCGAGCGAGACAACGGTGCCCGCCTTCACAAGAGCTGCGGCCTGCCGGCGCTTCTCCGCCGTAATCAGATTGAGTGCACCCAGCTCGTCGTCTTTGCCCCACCGCCCCCAGTTCGACAACTGCGTCATCCACTGATCGAACTGCTGCTTGGTGACGCTGCTCGCGACAGCCGCCGGCTGGCCGGCGGCGGGACCCCCTTGGCGCTGGGGCTGTGCCGGCTGTTGAGCGGACCCTTGCCCGCCGCCCCAGAGCAGTGCGGCACCAGCGGTGAAAGCAAGCGCCGTTCTCAATCTCCCATAGAACGGATCGCGCAGGTGTGTTGGTTTCATCGAAATCGCCTCCCACTGCAGAGGGTGGACGTCCTGTTGCCGCCTGCGGCGTGATGAAGGTAGCACAGCTTCGGTCAGCCGGCGAGAAGTAGACTCGTGCGGTCCTCCACGCCCCTACGCCGTGGCGGGAGGATGAGGCACCCTGACCCGCATGCGAGCAGCATCTGCATCGGGATCAGACGCCGCTTGAAGGGATCCAACACCAAGCCCAGGCTCTCCAGCGTCGTCGCGCCCAGCAAGGGCTTGTCGCCTTCCTCGCCGAAGATCACCGGCGCCGGGCCCAGCCGGCCGTTGATCTCGAAGTAGGCGCCGCCGACCTCACGTGTGACCGTCGTGCCGTCCGCGAGGGAAAAGGAGACCTGGCGATAGGGACGGAGCCCGAGCCTGCGCAGCGTTCGCGCCGGGACGAGGCTATACACGGCGCCCGAATCCACGAGGAACGTCACCGAGGCCCGCCGCCTGGAACTCCGGCTGGGTCGTACCGTCAGGGTTTGGGTGGTCAGCCCCATGACTCCACCATCATAGCCGCACATGTGTAGTCTTCCGGCGACAGTCACACGTGGCTGCCGGGCCGGCGCTGCTGGGCGTAGATCCAGGTCGTCGTTCCAACCA
>CAZCEL010000499.1:0-3681 GCA_964497175.1 uncultured Bifidobacteriaceae bacterium | reverse complement strand
CATCACGAAAAACCACGAGACTTCAGATCCTTGTCACTCCGATGACGTGCGCCCGAACGGAGGGCGCTTCGACCACGTCTGTTGTCCGTGCGGAACCTCGAGCCCCACTACGGCGTCGGCAACACGATCGAAGCGTTCGCACTATTGAAAGCATGGTTCCCGGCTGCGACTCTAACCATCGCCGGGTACGGCAGCGAAGGATGGCGCCTGAGAGGCCTGGTCGACCGACGCAAGCTCGCAGGCATTCGGTTTTTGGGACGAGTCGAGCCGGAACGACTACCCGCCTCCTATGACGACGCGGACGTCTTCGTGAACTCTTCGACGATCGACAACCAGCCGGTCTCGATTCTCGAAGCCTTTGCGGCAGGTCTGCCCGTCGTGTCGACGCCGACAGGCGACATCGCAAACATGTTGCACCGTGGTGATGCCGGTCTCCTCGTCCCGACAGATGATCCGCACGCGATGGCGCAGGCGGTCGGTGCGCTGCTCGATGACCCGGACCTCGCACGGCACCTCACCATGCGCGCCCGCGTAGAGGTGGAACGGTACACCTGGTCTCACATACGAGAGCGGTGGGCGGACGTATACCGCACCGTGTGGATCCCATCCCGCCGGGACATCCGGCAAAGGCAGACACGATGGGTGCAGGGTGCCGGGTACCGGGTGCCGGGTGCCGGGTGCCGGGTGCCGGGTGCGGAGTCCGCACCGGAGGACTCTGCGCCCTCCGCACCCAGAACTCTGCACCCAGCACGCAGCCCCGAGACCCACCGAAGCGCTGAGGTTGCTCACGATGCTCGATCGCGACACTAGTGTCGGCGCCCTGGCCCGGGATACATCGTGGCTGGTGGCGGCGAAGGCTGCCGCCCTCGGCGTCAGCTTCCTGCTTCCACTCGTTCTCGTTCGTATGCTGACGCAGACCGAGTTCGGTCTCTACAAACAGATATTCCTGCTCGTCGGCACCGCCACGGGGTTTCTCCCGCTCGGCTTTGCGATGAGCGCCTTCTACTTCCTGCCCCGCGTGGGCCAGCGCGGTGGCGCCGTCGCGCTGAACATCGTGCTCGTGCACGCCGTCGTCGGCGTTCTGCTGGCGGCAGCCCTGGTCATCGGACCGACACTGCTGGCCACGATCTTCGATGAGCCGGCCCTCGTCGCGCACAGCCGCCCGGTTGCCGCCGTGCTGTTCCTGTCGGTCGCCTCATCGTTTCTTGATCCGGTCGCGATGGCCAGCGGCCGTGTGCGGCAGGCCGCGCTCTTCATCGTTCTTACATACCTCAGCAAGACCGCCATGCTGTCCGCCGCCGCCATTACGTACGGGTCCGTGCGAGCGGTTCTGGTCGCCAGCGTTGTCCACGGGCTTCTTCAGCTGATCGTGCTGATGGGCTTTTTGCGATCGGCGTTTGGTGTGTTTTGGCAGCGGCCTGACTTCCCGATGCTCCGCGCGCAGATCGCCTACGCGGTCCCGCTCGGTCTTGCAGGCTGGCTGTACTGGTTCCAAATGGAGGCCCACCAGTATGTCGTTGCCCGGATGTTTGGGCCGGCTGCGTACGCGCTCTATGCCGTGGGGTGTTTCAGTCTGCCCGTGACCGCCGTCATCGGCGAGTCGGTGGGCAGCGTGGTCATCCAGCGCGTGAGCCGGCTGCACAGTCAGGCACGGCGGGCCGACATCGTCGAGGTGCTGGCGCGGGCCATGCGGGGTCTGGCGGTTCTCTATATGCCGCTTTACGCCCTGTTCCTCGTCACAGGTCCTGATCTGATCGCATTCATCTTTACGGAGCAGTATCGGGCGAGCTGGCCTATTTTTGCCGTCAACCTGACACTGATGCCCCTGGCCATTCTGGCCATCGCGAGCGATGCGGTCGTGCGTTCGTATCTCGAATGCCGCCGGTTCCTGGTCAATGTCCGGATTCTCCTGGTTGCGGCATTGCTGGCGGCGCTCTGGTTTGTCACGCCCCGCTACGGTCCACTGGGCGCCATTACGGTCGTCGTGGGCATCAATGCCGTGGAACGCCTGATCGTCGCCGGCCGAGTGGCCAAGGCACTCGAGCTCGGCCGACGCGATGCCTCCGCCTTCAAGAGCCTGAGGGCGGTGACCGGCGCCGCCTTTGCGGCCGGCGTCGTCACTGCGGCCGTCCGGGGGGCGATGAGCGATGGGCCGCCCGCCGTGGTGCTCCTCGTTTGCGGAGCCGTCTTTACCGCCACCTATCTGCTTCTGGGAAGCCGCCTCGCGATTCTGACGCCGGATGAACGGCTTCTCGTGCGCCGCGAGCTGGCCCGTGTGACGGCGCGCGCAAGCGGTCAGCTGTCAGCTATGAGCTGTCAGTTGTCGACTACTGGCCGGACCATCCAGCTCTGGCGGAAAGCTGAGCGCTGAGAGCTGAAAGCTGACATGTTCGTTACTGGACCACAGGAGGATCTGCGGCGGAGTGTCCGGCGCTTGTTTCAGATGCCATGGCCGGAGCTCGCCTGTCGAGGTCGGCAGGAGGCGCTTAAGCTGATCGAACGCATGCGCGCCGCGACGCCGCTGGCCGGACCGGCGCCACCAGGCTATCCGGACATCTACGGCGCTGCGGTGCGGGACCACCCGTCGCTCGAGGACTTTCATCGGACTGTCACCCAACGATTCTTCAAGGGCCCGCTCGACCCGCGGATGCCGCGGCTGCTGCTGGAACGCATGCCGCGCACGTGCGCCAGTGTCGTCGCGACAGCCGAGACCTTGTGCCGGAAGCGATTCGATTTGCTTGGCTATCGAAATCTCGATTTCGGAGACCCGGTCGACTGGCATCTGGATCCCGTGTCAGGTCGACGGGCGCCGTTGATCCACTGGAGCCGCATCGATCCGCTGGCCGTGGCGACAGTCGGGGACAGCAAGGTCATCTGGGAGCTGAACCGGCACCAATGGCTGGTCGCATTGGGGCTCGCGTACCAGCTCACGCGGAATGAACGGTACGCCAGGAGCCTCATCAGCTATCTGCGAAGCTGGCTGGAGCGAAATCCGAGTGGGTTCGGCATCAACTGGACGAGCAGTCTCGAGCTCGCGCTGCGGCTTATCGCCTGGTGCTGGTGTCTCGCCCTCATTCGGGATGCGCGGGTGTTGGCATCCAGCTTCTTTCATGCGCTGGCGGCTTGCATCGAGGCCCACGCCACCCATATCGCGCGCTACCTGTCGTTCTACTTTTCACCGAACACGCATCTGACCGGTGAAGCACTCGGTCTGCTGTATGCCAGTCTCCTCTTCCCGCAATTCCGGCGCGCGGCGGAGTGGCGACGGGTTGCGACGGAGGTGCTCGCCGCGGAAAGCACGCGCCAGGTGCTGCCCGATGGCGTGTACTTCGAGCAAGCGACGTGCTACCAGCGATACACGGCGGATATCTATCTGCACTATCTGATTCTGATGTCGCGTGCCCGTCTTCCCGTGCCAGGCGCCGCGCGCGAGCGGCTGCAGCAGATGGGCGACTTCCTGCTGGCGATTCGTCGGCCTGACGGCTCGATGCCGACTATCGGGGACGCTGATCACGGCTGGCTGTTGCCACTCACCCGCACGCCGCCAGACAACCTCCGACCGCTGTTTTCGACGATGGCCGTGTTGTTCGGGCGGCCCGAATACGCCTGGGCCGCAGGTGGCGTCGCCTTCGACACGCTCTGGCTGCTCGGCACGTCGGAACCGGGCACTCGGTATCCCAC
>CAZCEL010000498.1:2516-3699 GCA_964497175.1 uncultured Bifidobacteriaceae bacterium | reverse complement strand
TGCGGGGAGTACTGGACAGTACCCCCCTGCGCCGCCTCCGAATCGGCCGCCAACGGTGCAGGCCCGCTGCGAGCCCTGCACGGTCGAGGTTGGCAGAACCTCGACGGTCACGGCGACCGCGCAGGATCCGGACGGCGATACGCTGACCTACCGGTGGAGGGCGCCTTCGGGAACACTCCAGAATCCAGCAGACCGTCAGACGGTCTGGACGGCACCGCAGCAGGAGGGGCCGGTCCAGGTCACCGTGACGGTGGACGACGGGAAGGGTGGCACCGCGTCCGCGAATACGACGATCCAGGTGGTCCGGCCGCCTCCAGTCGTCGAGTTGACATTCGAAGATGTCTACTTCGACTTCGATCGCTCGTCGCTCAGGCCCGAGGCGCTGCGGCTGCTCGACGACGCGATTGCGAAGCTGCAGGCGAGCCCCGGACGGAACATCATCATCGAGGGTCACACCTGCAACATCGGCACGGCGGAGTACAACCTCGCACTCGGCGAACGGCGCGCGCGCAGCGTCCAGGAGTATCTGACCAGCCGAGGTGTCGCGGCCGGCAGGCTCGAGATCCGCAGCTACGGGGAGGAACGGCCGAAGTTCGATAACGCGCGGGAAGAGACCCGCCGGTTGAATCGCCGCGCCGCCCTCGTCGTGCGGGTGCAGTAACGACCGGAATTAGTAGCTCTTCGCGAACCACGCGTCCGCGGCGGCCGGCCGGTCGCAGCGGACGCATGACCCGGCTGGCACAGGGCTGTCGATCGGCATGTTGCGGATCGTCGCCTGCGTCTCGCCTTTGATGGCGGCCTCGCAGCCGGCATCGCCGCACCAGCTGGCAATCACGAATCCGGGGCGCCCTTCCATGGCCTGCTTGAACGCGTCGTAGGAGCCCACGCGCTGGGTGTGCTCGTCGCGAAACGTTCTGGCGCGCTCGACGAGCGTGCGCTGGACACCGTCGAGCAGACCCCGAATCGCCGGGGCCAGGCCGCTGACCGGCACGCCCATCTTCTCGCGCGTATCGCGCCTGGCCACGAGGACCTGCGCTTTCTCGATGTCTCTTGGCCCGATCTCGAGTCGCAACGGGACGCCGCGCAGCTCCCATTCGGCAAATTTCCACCCCGGCCGTTCGTCTCGGTCGTCGAGCGTCACGCGGATGACCGCATCGACCAGCGCGCGCTAAATGTCCCGGAC
>CAZCEL010000498.1:0-2506 GCA_964497175.1 uncultured Bifidobacteriaceae bacterium | reverse complement strand
GTGCGGCAGAACGGTCTGCCGCCAGTTTTCCCGACCGATGGGCACGATGACCACCTGATACGGCGCAATCGCGGGAGGGAGCACGAGTCCGCTATCGTCGCCATGCGTCATGATGACGCCGCCGATGAGTCGCGTCGACACGCCCCACGAGGTGCCCCACACGTGTTGGAGCGACTTGTCCCGGGCCTGGAATGTGATGTCGAACGCCTTCGCGAAGTTCTGGCCGAGGTTGTGCGAGGTCCCTGCCTGCAGCGCGCGACCGTCGCCCATCAGGGCTTCAATCGAGTACGTGCGCAGGGCCCCGGCGAACTTCTCGCTCTCGCTCTTGAGCCCCTTGATGACCGGCATGGCCAGCACCTGCTCTGCGAGCGCGGCGTACAGGTCGAGGATCATCCGCGTCTCGGCTTCCGCCTCTTCGAGGGTCTCGTGCGCCGTGTGGCCCTCCTGCCAGAGGAACTCGGTCGTTCGCAGAAACGGTCGTGTCACTTTCTCCCAACGGACGACGTTCGCCCACTGATTGATGAGGATGGGCAGGTCGCGCCACGACTGCACCCACTTGGCGTACATGGTCCCGATGATCGCTTCCGACGTTGGCCGGACCACGAGCCGTTTCTCCAGCTCCTCTCCGCCTCCGTGCGTGACGTAGGCGACCTGCGGCGCGAACCCTTCGACGTGTTCGGCCTCCCGGTGCAGCAGGTCCTCGGGAATGAAGAGAGGGAAGTACGCATTGACGTGACCGGTCCGTTTGAGCTCGCGATCGAGGGCCTGCTGCAGCAGCTCCCAGATAGCGTAGCCGTACGGGCGGATGACCATGCACCCCTTGACCGGCGAATAGTCGGCCAGTTCCGCGCGCCGCACGACGTCCAGGTACCACTGCGCGAAGTCGCTCGAGCGAGGCGTAATCTCGGTGACGAAGGTGTCGTTCTTGTTCATGAGCAGATGTGGGCCGGTTTCGATTCGAGTCGCGTGCGTGTGAACGGGTGGCCGGAACGACTGCCGCTTCGACTAGAGCGGAGCCCTCCGATTCACGACATGGACCTTCCAGTATAGATCGTCACGAGCGGCAAAGTCCGAACGGAAGTGGGCGCCCCGGCTTTCCGACCGGCGAAGCGCCGCACGCGCGATCAGCCGCGCTACGGTGAGCAAGTTGAAGTCCCGCCAGTCGGCCGGCAATCTGTCGTGGCCCGCAAGAACCTTGTGCGCGTAGACTCGGTCCAGCCTCCCGACGACGTCTGCCAGCACGGGCCCTGACCGGAACAGCCCCGCCGATCTCCACATGAGATCCCGAATACCGGCCGCATCAACTGGCGGCGCGGTGGAACCCGGATCCGACACTGTGGTGTCCGCAGGAGGCTCCTCGACCTCCACCCACGAGGGCCCGAGGGCCGCTCCTCGGGGCGCCTGCTGCATGGCCGCGGCGGCCCGGGCACCAAAGACGAGGCCCTCGAGCAGCGAGTTGCTGGCCAGGCGGTTGGCGCCGTGCACGCCCGTGCACGCGGTCTCGCCGGCCGCAAACAGACGGGGCACCGACGTCCGCCCCCAGGCGTCGGTCGCGATACCGCCCATCAGATAGTGGGCCGCCGGACCGACTGGAATCGGGTCCGTGGCGAGATCGAGGCCGTGGCGGCGGCACATTGCCGCAATCGTCGGAAACCGCTGGCGGACCAGAAGCGGATCGAGATGGGCGAGCGTGAGACACACGGGCCCGCCGGTCTGCTCGGCCTCGAGCGCGATGCCGCGCGCGACGACGTCGCGGGGCGCCAGGTCGCCGTTGGGGTGGTACCGGGGCATGAACGAATCGCCGCGTACGTTCACCAGGCGTGCGCCTTCCCCGCGGACGGCCTCCGAGATGAGAAAGCGCGGGCTGTGGGCCGCACCGAGCGCCGTCGGGTGGAACTGGACGAATTCGAGGTCGGCGACGCGAGCGCCGGCGTGATAGGCGAGCGCGATGCCGTCGCCGGTCGCCACCGCGGGATTGGTGGTCTCGCGAAACACCTGTCCGGCGCCGCCGGTGGCCAGCAACGTGGCCGCCGCCCGCAGCGTCTCCCGGCGACCCGATCGATCGAAATATCGCACACCTGATACGCCCTGATCGTCGACCACGAGATCGGTCACGAGCGCGTGATCGATGGTCTGCACCGACCTCATCGGTGCCACCTGTTCCCAGAGAATCCGTCCGATCTCCCGCCCGGTCGCATCCCCGGCATGCAGGATCCGCCGAACGCTGTGCGCCGCTTCCAGGCCCAGGGCCGGGCGACCATCGGGGCCGCGGTCAAACCGCACGCCCCATGTCATCAGTTCGCGGACAAGCGCTGGGCCCTCCTCGACGAGCACGCGCACCGCGTCCTCGTCGCACAGCCCGTCCCCTGCACGCACGGTGTCGGCGCCGTGGAGCGAGGGGCTGTCGCCAGGGCCGATCGCGGCCGCGATTCCGCCCTGCGCGTAGCCGGTGTTGCTCTCGGTGGCGTCGCCCTTGGTGAGAATAAGGACGCGTCCGACCTGCGCG